>DATKGO010000048.1:0-9632 GCA_035510695.1 Patescibacteria group bacterium
CAGCGTAGTTGAATTTGAAGCCTATGCCTTACAAAATACTGATACTATTCAGAAATCTCTTACCTGTCAAAAAACCAGAAGAATTATTGAAGACCGTTTTTATTTCCCTTTTAATGCACATAATGTATTGACATACTACCAAGTATTAAAAGAAACGTATTAAAAGAAAAATTTCCTCTCTTAAAAACAAGTCTACTTATTTTTTGATAGAATACAACTAATATGAAAATTATAGCTATTGGTGGGGGAGAAATTGGAAGACCTGGTTATCCGATAGAAACTACCGAGATAGATAGGGAAATCATCGCTTTATCAGGAAAAACGAATCCGAAATTGCTTTTTTTACCGACCGCAAGCTCTGACTCAGAAGACTATGTTCAAGTTATGCATGAACATTTTGGTGAAAGGTTAGGACGCAAAGTAGATGAACTAATTGACTCAAAATCAACAGCTAACGCTTACAAAACGTATTGGAAAAATGACAAGTATGTAGAGGCGATAATTAAGAAAAACATAGAGTTTTCTTCATTATCCAATCTATTACTCAAAGATTAGTTCCATTCACGCTGCTTATTTTAGGCTCAGTTCTCTTTCTCCCTCAGCAAAGTCATGAAGCAAGACTCCCAATAGTGTCTGATAGGGAATTTGTTTTCTTTTAGCTTTGGCTTTAATTTTAATTAAATCAAGTTGATTGATTCTAAGCGTGACAGGCTTGGAATTATGCAACTGCAGATATCTGGAAGCCGCTTCTTGCAACATGTTTTTTGTTTTTTCCAGTTCAGGATCACTTTCAAATTCACCTTTTTCTAAAGATTCTTCGAGCTGTTTTTCTTCTTCGTCTAAAACCAACTTAATAAAAGGATCATTATTATTTCTTTTTTTCATTTTTACCTCCTTCCAAATAAATTTTTGTTAATATTCTACTTGGATAAATAGTCTTCAAAAAAATTTCTTGTTTTCGAGTATCAATTACATAAGGTACTGCATAAGCATATTGCTTAATTTTAACTACATATAACCTTTGACGAGAATGTTTTTGACTGGGATGAGCAATGTCAGCTAATAGTTTTTTCTTCTTTAAAGCTTCCAGCACATCTTCAAAGCTAACGCGTCTCGTGGCTTTCAACAGTTGATTTTTTTCTTCGTTGAATTTGATGCTAAAAGCCATATAGACATATTAGCAATTTGTACATTAATTGTCAATACAATTTCTACCAATTGTACGAAGTAGCTTTATCGTATTATAATTGTTGCATGGTCAGCTTCGTCATTTTTAGCAAAGACAAACAATTAGCGCTCGATTACATAAAAAATGAATGTGCCAAACAACGCATTGCGGAATTTGACCAAATTGTACTAAACAAGGACTCGTCCGAAAAAATAGCCGCACAATCAATTGGAATCGATTCGATTAAAATGCTGCAGAAAAAAATATATTTAAAACCCATGCAAAGTGAAGATAAAGCAGTAATTGTCCAAGACGGACAAATGTTAACTACAGAAGCGCAAAATGCGATGCTGAAAATTTTGGAAGAACCACCATTGCATACTTTCATTTATATTTTGGTCTCCCATCCTTCGGAACTTTTGCCCACAATTCTTTCCCGCTGCAAAATAGTTATATTGGAGCAATCAGACATAATCAATGAAAAAGAAGTGGAGCAAATGAACAGCCTTATACAATCACTAGCAAAAATGACAAACGGAGAAAAATTGAAACTGGCAGAAACTATGGCCAAACAAAAACCGTCTGCGATTTTGTGGCTAGAGGCCTTACTTCAAGCTTTGAGGAGCAATATCTATACAGCAGGTGAACAAAACGACAAAAAAACTTTGAAGCAATATTTGCAATTTGCCAAGCAAATCCAATTGACTCTTAGAGCGATACAAACAACCAACGTTAATCTGCGCCTGACTCTGGAGAATCTGCTGCTTAGTTTGTAAAGTTATCAAGTTCGTAATGTTTATAAAGTACAAAGCCTTAAATACTTTATAACCTTATAACTTTACGAACTTTACAAACTTAGTAGCCGAAACCAAGCTGGTGAAGAAATTCCAACCATAATTTTCCCCAGAATCCGGCTTTTTGGAAACGACGGTAGGCAATCAGTTTTTTTTCGTCTTTGGTTCCGGGGAGCGGGGGATCAATCCAGCAGGATAAAATTAACCATTCATTTTTCTCATTTTTCTTGGCAATAACCGTAACCAGTGATTTGCCAAATCTTTTATGATATTCAATAGAACCTGCTTGTTTTCCGGCGATCGAATCATCCGCGTTGGCAAATGTTTGACCCGCCATTTCCTGAGTAAATCCACGCTGACTAAGCCGTTCCAGTGCGTGATTAGTCCAAATAGCTCCGGCAAAATGTCTTTGCATAATTTAAATAAATTGTATCACATTGCCTCTTCATTATAGCTTGAAATTCTCAACTAAGACAGGTATAATGAGTTCTCAATGGCCATAAAACCTGCTAACTCACAACAAACAAATTCCGATTATTCCGCCCAACAAATTCAAGTCCTCGAAGGCTTAGAACCGGTCAGAAAACGACCCGGAATGTACATCGGCTCCACTGACATCATCGGACTGCATGAATCACTGCGCGAAATTATCGACAATTGCGTCGACGAAGCATTGGGTGGTTTTGCACACAATGTTTGGATCACATTAAATAAAGATGGATCGGCCACAGTATCTGATGATGGCCGCGGTATTCCGGTTGACATGATGCCGGCATATAAAAAATCCGCACTGGAAGTCGTCATGACCAAACTGCACGCCGGAGGAAAATTCGGCGGCAGCGCATATAAAATTTCAGGCGGCTTGCATGGCGTCGGATCATCTGTTGTCAACGCACTCTCTGAGTGGTTGTGGGTGGAAGTACGACGCGGCGGGAAAATATATCGCCAGGAATATAAAGTTGGCAAACCGCAAACAGAAGTGGACGTAGTTAAAACATCTAAAATGGAATCTCTAAAAGAAGAAATTCTTAATTCAGACGGAACAACCGTCACTTTTTTCCCGGATAATACAATTTTCCCCGATATTACTTTTGATTTCGAAGCAATTAAAAAACAAATCCGTGAACGCGCCTATTTGGTACCCAAATTATATTTCCATTTTGTCGATAACCGCAAAGAGGAAAAACAAGAAGTAAATTATTATTTTGAAAGCGGTATTAAAGCTTTGGTGGAAAAAATTAATGAGAATAAAGAACCGCTGCATAAAGTTATTTATTTTAATAAATCAGTCGGCGATGTCGAGCTGGAAGTATCCGTACAATATAATAATTCTTACTCCGAAAACGTGGAATCATATGTCAACGTCATTAACACCATCAACGGCGGCACGCATTTAACCGGTTTTAGAATGGCCTTAACCCGGGCAATTAATGATTATGGCCGAAAAATCGGCAGTTTCAAAGAAGATGAAGAAGGAATTATCGGCGACGATACCCGTGAAGGATTAACAGCTGTTATTTTTCTCAAGATGCCGCAGGACAGAATTCAATTTGAAGGCCAGACCAAAGGAAAACTAGGGAATTCGGAAATCCAGCCGATTGCCAATCAGATCGTCAAAGAAGGTTTATCAACTTTTTTTGAAGAAAATCCGACAGAAGCCAAGAAAATTTTAGAAAAAGTCTATTTAGCTGCCAGAGCCAGACTGGCTGCCAAAGCTGCCAAAGAAGCGGTTATTCGTAAGGGCGCTCTTGAAGGCTCAACGCTTCCGGGAAAACTGGCTGATTGTCAGGAAAAAGATCCAAGTGTCTCAGAGTTATACCTTGTGGAAGGAGATTCCGCAGGAGGATCGGCAAAGCAGGGAAGAGACAGAAAATTTCAGGCTATTTTACCTTTAAAAGGTAAAATTCTAAATACCGAGCGCGCTCGTTTGGACAAAATGATTGAACACGATGAAATTAAAGCTTTAATTATCGCCTTAGGAATGGGAATAGGGGACACGATCAAATTGGAAAAACTCCGCTATCACCGTGTTATTATTATGACCGATGCGGACGTTGACGGCGAACATATTGAAACACTTATTTTAACTTTCTTCTACCGCCATCTTCCGGATATTATTAGACAAGGATATCTCTATGTCGCCATGCCGCCTTTATTTAAATTACAGAAAGGCAAAGAAATTCGTTATGCCTATACCGAAGAGGAACGGGAAGAAATTATGAAAGCAATGAAAAAGTTAGGCGGAAATGCAAATATCTCCATTCAACGCTATAAAGGTCTGGGAGAGATGAATCCGGAACAGCTATGGGAAACCACTATGAATCCGAAAAATAGAGTGCTTAAAAAAGTGAATATTGAAGACGCCGAAGATTCTGATTTGGTTTTTACTATGTTAATGGGTGAAGAAGTCCCGCCCAGAAAACACTTTATTCAGACCAACGCGATCAACGCGACTCTGGATATCTAATAATTTTTAATTTTAAATTTATAATTTTTATTGAATGATTAATGTCTAAATTTTTAATGTTTTGAAATTAATTAATTTAGATTTTATTAAAAATTAAAAATTACTGTGTGCTATAATGAAAAAATAAACGTCTATGCCAGATTATAATAAATTACTCATGCCGGGAGATATAGATGCAGGATGGGTCAACGCAATTGTCGATATTCCGCAGGGTTCAACGCTAAAAATAGAATATGCCAGACAGTACGGAATATTTAAATTAGACAGAGTAGAACCAGCTGTTTTCCCCAAACCGGTAAATTATGGCTTTATACCGGCAACTAAAGATACCGATGGAGATGAATTAGACGTACTTATTATTTGTCATGAACCAATTCCAACAGGAGTCTTGGTAAAATCAAGAATTATCGGCATTTTTAATTTTGAAGACGGCGGAGATATGGATTACAAAATTGTCTGTGTCCCGGATGACGATCGTGATAGCGGAGATCGTATAAAAACACTTGAAGACTTGGGTAATAGATGGAAAGAAAAAATAGAATTCCACTTTGCTCACTATAAAGATCTCAAAAAACCGGGGACGACTAAAATACTTGGCTGGGGAGATGTTGAAGAAGCAAAAAAAATCATCCTCGAGTGTATAAAACGCTTCGAAAAAGAAGGCTTCTCCAAATAATAAAAAATACTTTATGAACTTGATAACTTTCAACTTTATAACTTTATAACTTAGTTTATGGCCGATATAGGACAATTAAAACAAATAAATATAAGTCAGGAAATGAAGAAGGCGTATTTAAACTACGCCATGTCGGTTATTGTCGCTCGCGCACTTCCTGATGTTCGTGACGGACTTAAACCGGTTCACAGACGCATTCTTTACGCCATGAATGAAATCGGTTTGACACATACTGCTAAATATAAAAAAAGCGCGACCGTGGTCGGAGAAGTTTTAGGAAAATATCATCCGCATGGAGATGTGGCTGTCTACGATGCTATGGTTCGTTTGGCTCAGGATTTTTCTATGCGTTATCCGTTTATTGACGGTCAAGGAAATTTTGGTTCAATCGACGGCGATCCGCCGGCAGCTATGCGTTATACCGAAGCTAGAATGGCAGCTATTTCTTCCGAAATGCTGACGGATATTGATAAAGAAACAGTCGATTTCGGACCCAACTTTGATGCCAGTTTGAATGAACCGTTGGTGCTTCCGGCAAAACTTCCCAATTTACTTCTCGCCGGAGCGGAAGGTATAGCCGTAGGTATGGCGACTAAAATCCCGCCGCATAATTTGGGTGAAGTTATCGATGCGATCATGCACGTTATCTCAAAAGTAAAAGTAGTTTCTTCCGCGGATCATCAAAAAGCCACAGACGTTCCGCTTACCACTGAAACTAAAGAAACTAAAGTAGCCATCACTTCAGAAGCAACAATTGATGAATTATTGGAATTTATTAAAGGTCCGGATTTCCCCACAGCCGGAGCAATTTATGACATTACCGAAATTCGTAACGCCTACTTTACCGGACGGGGAAAAATTCTAATTCGCGGAAAAGCGGAAATTGAAGAAATCGGTAACGGCAAATCAGCCATTATCATTACAGAATTACCATATCAAGTAAATAAAGCTCAACTAGTGGCCAAGATTGCCGATTTGGCAAAAGATAAAAAAATAGAAGGTATTTCCGATTTGCGTGACGAATCTGACCGCCGAGGTCTGCGTATTTATGTCGAACTCAAACGTGATGCTGCTCCCAAAAAAGTACTAAATAACTTATTCAAGCATACCTCCCTTCAAACCAGTTTCCCGGTCAATATGGTGGCTTTAGTTGACGGAACACCACAAACGTTAAATTTGAAAGTCATTTTGGAAGAATATTTAAAACATAGATATCATGTCATCAGACGCCGATCGGAATTTGAATTACGTCAGGCCAGAGCGCGCGAGCATATTCTTGAAGGATTAAAAATTGCCGTTGATCATATTGACGCGGTAATTAAAACAATCAGAGAGTCGGCTGATCAGGAAGATGCCAAGAAAAATTTGGTCACCAAATTTAAACTGAGTGAACTTCAAGCAACCGCGATTTTGGATATGCAGCTTCGCCGTTTGGCAGCCCTCGAGCGACAAAAGATTGAGGATGAATTGATGCTGGTTCGGGAAACCATTGCTTATCTTTTAGATTTATTGGGACACTCCGAAAAAATCATGGGCGTCATCAGTGAAGAATTAAAAAACTTAAAAACCAAATATGCCGATCCTCGACGAACCAAAGTCTTCAAAAGTAAAGTCGGCGAGTTCTCCGAAGAAGATTTGATTCCCAATGAACCCACAGTCATCACTTTAACCGATACGGGATATATCAAAAGACAATCGCTTAATTCCTTCCAAACACAGAATAGGGGAGGCAAAGGTGTTCGTGGAATGACGACTAAAGAAGAAGATACAATCGCGCACATTCAATTTGCCCAAACTCATGACAATATTCTTTTCTTCACAAATAAAGGCAAAGCCTATCAGCTGCGGGCTTATGAAATTTCCGAAAGCAGCAGAATCAGTAAAGGAACTGCCATTGTTAATTTGCTCAATATTGAATCGGATGAACGGGTTGAATCATTTGTAGTTTATGGCAAAGCCGAAAGAGGCACTTACGTTTTCCTGACGACCAAAAAAGGAACTGTCAAAAAATCTGCTCTTTCGGAATTTGAGAATATCAGAAAAGGCGGCATGATTGCGATTAAACTAGACGGCGGGGATGAATTGGCCTGGAGCAGTCTAACCGATGGAAAAAGTGATGTAATGCTGGTTACTAAAGACGGTAAAGCCATACGTTTTGCCGAATCGTCAGCCAGACCCATGGGCAGGGCAACTATGGGAGTTCGGGGTATTAAACTGGTGGGTGCTGATGAAGTTATCGGAATGGATATTATTGCAGTAGGCGCGAAAAGAGAATTGTTAACGATTATGGAAAATGGTTTGGGAAAAAGAACAGCGGCAGAACTGTTCCGAGGACAAAGCAGGGGAGGCCAAGGAGTAAAAGTGGCCAATGTGACGGATAAAACCGGGAAAGTCGTCGTTGCGCAGGTGATCCCGCAAAATACCGAAGAAGTAATTATGACCTCGAAAAAAGGTCAGGTCGTAAAATTATCCATTAATTCGATCCCTCGTTTAGGCCGCGATACGCAGGGCGTTATTTTAATGAGATTTACCGATAAAACCGAAAAAGTTGCCTCCGCCACCTGCATCGAACGAGAATAGGGTATAATAAGTGCATGTTAATCAACGGACGGGAAATTGCCGAAGAAATGTATGCCGATTTAATTAAAAGGGTAGGGGAGCTTAAAAAAAATAATATCACTCCTCATCTGGCGGTAATTTTGGCGGGAAATGATAAAAATTCGCTTTCTTATATCAGACAAAAAAAATTGGCGGCTGAAAAAATCGGCGCCAAACTTTCAATTATTCAGCTGGCTAAAAATACCAGCACGCAAGATTTACTGCAAATAATTCATCAGCTTAACTTTAACGACAGCGTTCACGCGATTGTCGTGCAGAAACCGTTGCCTAATCAAATTGATGTCGCACAAATTGACAAAGCAGTTAACTCAAACAAAGATGTGGACGCTTTTAATCCGCAGTCAAAATTTGTGTTAGCCTTGCCTCTAGCTGTGATAAAAATATTACAAATATGTCATTCCCAAAACAATTTAACAATGAAACAATTTAACAATTTGTCGTCAGACTTTCTCTCCTGGCTCAAAACCAAATCTATTGTCATTTTGGGTAAAGGCCAAACGGCCGGACAGCCGACAATTGACTATCTGCAAAAACTTGGACTTCAACCAATTGTTATTGACCAACATACGCCAAATCCGCAAGCCTTAACCAAATCTGCCGACATTATAATCTCAGCTGTCGGGAAAGAAAATACCATTAGGAAAAATAACATAAAACCGGGCGTCATACTTATCGGAGTGGGCATGGATACGAATGAAGAAAATAAACTCCGCGGTGATTACAACGTCGATGAGATCAAGGATATAGCTTCATTTTATACTCCAACTCCGGGCGGAGTCGGCCCGGTCAACGTCGCAAGTCTCATGGAAAACGTGATTACAGCGGCGGAACAATCACAGTTATAAAGTTTATCAAGTTATAATGTTATAAAGTATTTCAACAATTTAACAATTTTTTCGTAACTTTATAACTTTAAACATTATAACCTTATAACTAATCGCCTATGTCCAAACAGCAACAACTCGATCAAATTGCCAACGAAATAAAAAACTGTAAACTTTGCCAAAAAGATTCCATCGGACTTCCGGTTTTCGGTGAAGGAAATCCTGACGCCAAAATAATGTTTATCGGTGAAGCACCCGGGAAACAAGAAGCGACAACCGGTCGACCTTTCATCGGCAGATCGGGAAAATTTTTAAGAGAACAAATTAAAGCCATCGGTTTAACAGAAGATGAAGTTTATATCACCAGTCCCGTAAAATATCTACCTGAACGGGGAACGCCTTCCAAAGAACAAATTGCTCACGCCAGAACGCATTTTCTCAAACAAATCGAAATTATTGATCCCCAATTTATGGTTCTCATGGGAAAAGTTGCGGCCTGGGGAGTACTAAATAGGGAAATAGCAGTGGCCAAAATGCACGGACAAACCTTGCAGGAAAATGGCAAAACATATTTTTTCATGTATCATCCCGCAGCCGCCATCAGATTTTTCAAATTCCGCCAGACATTTATAGATGATTTCCAAAAACTAAAAGGACTCCTCAGCGCTAATTTGTCATCCTGAACTTGTTTCAGGATCTTCTGTCATTCCAGCGCCTCGCCCTTCCGAAGCCTTGCGCGAAGGAGGGAAAGCTGGAATCCAGAAATGTTATGATTACTCTGGATGCTGAATCAAGTTCAGCATGACAACTACTTTTGATTTCTTTCGATCCTTTCCTCACATTGTTTTATACTAAACCAAATGCTAATATTAAATCATGAAATCAAATACCAATGATTTAGTTACAAAGACTTATGTAGATATCCACGGCTAAAGCCGTGGCACCTGACTTCCCGAGACTATAGGTAAAACAACTAATTTGAGGCTACGGAGAGAATAATATTGTCAAAAACAGATACTAATTTATTAAAAGAAGTTGAGCCTAATTCGCATTTTTTTGCTAAAAATAATGTACTAAATCCGGA
>DATKGO010000049.1:0-10129 GCA_035510695.1 Patescibacteria group bacterium
AACTGCCAACCCAACAGCACTACAAGAATAATCCCAAGTTCTATTACTAGATTAGTTGATGAGAGTTCAAATACCATGGCCGAAGTAAACGAAGCACCTTTTTGAAACAAGGAACGAGCAAGAGCAACGGAAGCGTACGAACAAGAGCTTGAAGCAACACCAAATAATGTAGCAAAAGTAATATTACGTGGTGATTCTCCTCCTAGTTTTTTTGCTATCGCTTTATGAGAAACAACAGCTTGTACTACTCCTGATAATCCGAATCCTAGTATAAGAGGCCAGAGTACTTCCCAAAACATTGAGAAAGATGTATAGAATATCTGAAAAATAACATTCATGAAGTGAGTATACCATGAAGATAGATTTTGCTCCGCCTAACAGAGAAGGGTAGAGCCTAAGATGATAAGTATATCAAACTATATCATTAACTAATTCCTTTTATACTGTCTCATTTGTCTCATTTAGCCTCAAAGGTGAGACACCGCTATAGTGATATAATGGGTTCAGAGCGGTATGCTCAGCACATTAGTAGATATAACAAAATAACATCCAGTTTTAGTTCCGTGGTTTAATTATATAATTCCACTCAGGATGAAACTCATCTCCCTCTATGTTGATCTGTTTTATTTGTTCCTCGGTTACTTTTTTACCTGTCTCATAATGGTTTTCATCAAGTACTGTTAAAGATACCCAAGAAAATAATGTTATCGTTGTCGAAAATATTTCAAGTGGCGCTTTTAGAAAGTATTTTATTTCAACATTAAGTAAATAAGTAATTATTATAAAAAGTTCCCACATAGTGCACTATTCCAGTTAAAATCTGACAAAATATAATATTGACATTTTGATGCTAAAATGCTAATATTCATATATGCAAAATACAATACGTACTACCGTTAGAATTCGAAGTGATCTTTTTGATCAATTTCGTTTTTTAGCTTTAAAAAAGGGTACTTCTTTACAAGAAATAATTAATAATACGCTTGCTTTGGGCTTAGGTAAAATATCAGATTTGGATTCAGATAGAAAAGCAATGAACAAAATTAATCGATTTCGAGCCAGCCTCGTCGATAAAGATATTTCGTTAGAAGAATTACTTAATACAAGTAAATTCGATTTAAAGTGAGTGCTATAAGTCCTACCAATATTATTCTTGATTCATCCGTTATTGCAAAATGGTTTTTCCCATCGGAACAAGATAGTGAAATTGCGTTGAAGATTCGCGATCTTTTCTTGAGTCATGAATTATCTATATCAGTTCCTATATTGATTTATTATGAAATAAATAACTTACTTCGTACAGCTACCAAGCGTTTAAGAATAAGTAAAGATTTAGCAAAAGAAGCATACCAAGGGTTTCTAGACTTGGAACTAGTGGCATACTCATCTAAAGAACTAATGGAAATGGCTTTAGAAAAAGCAGTATTGTTAGATATTTCCTCTTATGATGCTTCATATGTCGTATTAGCAGAGTATTTACAAATACCCCTTATATCTGCTGACCAAAAGCTTGTTGATAAAACTAAAACTCATTTCGTTCAAAATTTACAAAACATCTCTTCAACAATTAAATTATAAGTTAGCATAAAAAGTTCCCACATAGTCCACTAGTGCCAGCAAAACACACCCACCTCGGATTCGAACCTGCTATACTATATCTATGCTCGCGCCAAGGGAAGCTTGACGTATCCAGTTGGTTAAAGTCCAACTCACCTAAAGTTTAACCAGCAGGGTGATACAGAACTCTCCATGCAGAATGGCATACCAATACCAAAATTAACTTATGCAATCTACAACACTTGGTAAATATCATGTATCGGAGAGCCGAATGCGGGAAATCCGCCTGTCCGGTTCAGCTAGGGGTTTTGAAGTGATACAATCACGGAGGAATCTACTATGAAGTTCAATAATTTAATACCAGAATTATATGTTGCTGATTTTCAAAAAAGCCTAGATTTCTATAAAAATGTTTTAGGATTTACGGTGGAATATCAAAGAGAAAACCCTCTATTTGCTTTTTTATCCTATCAAGGTAGTCAAATGATGGTTCAAGAAGAAGATGATGACGAGGAATGGCAAAATGGAAAACCTGAATATCCTTATGGAAGAGGATTAAATTTTCAAATTGAAACAAACGATATAAGTAAAATTGTTAATTCACTTCAAAGTAATAATTATCAGCTAAAAAGAGGAATAAAAGATAGTTGGTATAAAGAGAATAATGTACTACATTGCATAAATTTAATAAAAAGTAGCGAAAAGAATGAATAAAACATTTCAGAAAAAAAATAAATTATCTAACTCAAGGAGTAAGAATATTAAACAAATTCTAAATAATATCAATGCGGATTCAGCGCTTGAAATCCTTAAGAAACTTGCTGATGAGGATATAAATATTTCAGAAAAGATAGAAGAACTTGCACTTGGATACCTTACTGAAGTTAATCCTGATAGTATTGCCGAAAACATTTTTAACGACTTGAATTCCCTCGAAGTTGAGGAAGTTTGGGATAATTCTGGAAGCACGAGGGATGGGTATATTGCGCCTTATGAATTGGCATCCGAGATGTTTGAAGAGACGCTTGAGACATATCTTGAGGAACTTAGAAAATATCAGAAGCTATCAATGAATAAGGAAGCAAAGCTCACCTGTATGGGAATTTTAAAAGGGCTGTATATGTTTAAAAAGAAGGCAACAACAGAATTTAAAGGGTATGTTGAAGATGATCCGTATACTAATTTTACTGAGGTTTTTGAAGAGTGGGCTGAGATGAACAAAGACCCTAAAATAGAAAAAAATATGTATGAATTCGTGATTAAGAATTTCCCTGAGTGGTCTAATGTTTTGAAAAATAAGTAATTCACTCTTTATGTATCATTTTATTTGTTTCTAATTTTTTTACTTTCTGCATTTAATTTGGCATAGGTGATATACTCATCTTTTTGTCCAAATAACTTAGCCGTATCTGGATTTAGTTCCCGTAATTCCCTTACAAGCAAAGAGGATAATCCTGGTTCATTACGAGCTAAACGGATCAGGTAATCATCACGGTGATTTGGCGAAAGAAGTTTGATCCATGTTGCAAAATTAGCTTCGGTTTCAGATTGTAACGGCTTGCTGTGGTTTGCCGCTGCAGAAAGTAAATCTTGCGGAACTTGCAGTAAATCCGCAAGTACTGATTCCGCACTGCTTAGGCTAATAAGTCCCCTCGGAACAGATGGAACTTTGATTTCATAGTCTTCTTCAATTACCTCATTTTCATACCCTTCTAATATGCATTGACTGGCTAACCATGTAATATACAATGCTCGCAGATCAGCCTCTATGAGTTCATTGCGAATAGCAATAAGAGAACTTAATTCGTATTCTATCCATTCATCCGGAGCATCAGTATCACCGAAGTTAATATCGAGAATATCATAATCGGGGTGCGTAGCAAATGTGACATAATCTTCTAAATCATAATCGTTAATAAGTGTTGCCGATAAAATTCCATGTGGAAAACGTAATCCAAGCCGAGGAGAACCCCAATTAGCCCAGTAGAGAAAACCATCAAAAAATTTATACAGTACTTGCATAGGGTCATGCTTAAAATCTCCCCATTGATATTCAATAAGGGCATGGGTGGAAGATGCTTCTATGTGACTGGAAAGTTTTTTGACTTCCTCAAGTTGTGCCTGAGTTAAAGGTTTGTCAATGGTCATAAATTCATAATGCTGGAAGTTACTCATATTGATGATTTAAAGGTATCAATTAATTGAACTTTGTTACTATTTTGCAAGATAGTTGAATTACTTTCAAGTCTGCATTTATTTTTCAAGTTCTATTTTTCTCGATTGAAGTTCTTCCAATCGTTTTCTTAAATCTTTCATTTCTTTTTTAATTTTCCGTAGCTCTGTTTGATTTTTCAATTTACGCAAATAATCCAAACCGAGTTCTTCTATAATATATTTTTCAAGTTGACTCCGTAAAACTCTTAAATAAGGATTACCCCAGATAGAACCTTCTCGATATTCAAGCTTTCCAGCTCTTATTCCCTTCACAATAAAATTCTGGGCTACGCCATACTCTTTTTTTGCAGTTACATCACTAAGCGTTGCTCCTTTTCGATTCCATTCGCCATATTCAGCCATAATTCTGTTTAATTTGATACTTTTTTATCTTTTTCAAAAATAAAAAAGTTTTTATCTAAATATTTTCTTGTAAATTCTCCTTGAATTTGGGGATGTTGCCATGCATATTCACCTTGCCAATACATTTTTTCTCCACACTGCGAACAATAACCAAATTTTCGCCCCTGATTATTTTGTCCTATAAATATCGGAGTCCATTCATTTTGATCATTTTGAAAGTAATACTTTTTTAGACCAATTGTTAGCCAGTGATCTAAAAGTCGTCCTGTCCATGAAAGCATTTTATCTCTTGAAGAGATAATAAAACGTTTGTCTTCTGCTAGCGCTTTAAATAAGTGATCAGGCGGAATATTTTCATTATAGGGATAGACATAAAGATATTTTCTAATGAGAAAAAAATCAGATTCATGCTTTGCGAAGCCGTGATTAAGAATATCATAAACCAAACCTGCAAGTTTTTTATTCTTTATTGCTATAGCGAATTCATCTCTCTCCGTTCGTTTTTCTTTCCATATTGAAAAAGTATATGTACGAATATCAATACATTTAAGTAAAATATCATCTTCTTCTTCAAAATCTGTTCTTTTATACCATTCAGCAATGCCTGAATAATAAGGAAACTTAACTACTTTTGGATTTACATGATGAGATAAGTTATACTGATTTTCTTTATCATCAATAAGCGTTATTGTTGCATCGTGATGATTCCATGCAGTTAAAAAAGCTCCAAGGTCATCATCCCTTCTCAAAACTCCTTTCTCTATTTCTCTTTTTGACGGCGTATACCGAAATGTTTTCCCTTTATATACTCGTTTTGCTAAATCGTATGTGTTATTACCAACACGGACAATTTCTTGTTCATATGGCGTTAGTCTCTGTCGTATTTTAGAAGGAGCAATATCGGTAAGATGTGATAGCTCCTCAACAGTTAGCTCTCTTTCTTGAGCCTCAAATGCTTGAAGAAGAAGTTCTTTTATGGTTAACATAGTTATTTTACTCGAAAAATATGTATTTGTTTGATTTTATTCTTTGGAACAATCATCTCAACTTGCTTCTCAAGCTCTTCTTTTGTCATTCCTGATGCAACAATGATGCCCCTCAGTGTTGCATACCATACGTTTTTAATTCCAATTTCGTGAAATCGCCGAACAAATTTCCGTGCATCTGATTTTCCTAATTCTTGGTAGTAGACATCAGTTAATGAAGGATGTTTATCCAGCAAATCAACGATTTCTTCAGTATAATATTCATGATTTTTATCACTTTTGAGATAAAATTTTAACAGCTCTTCATCATTTGATTTTTTCGTTTCTATGGATTCAGGTAATGAGGTGACAATACCAGAGCGTGATTTTGCTTCTTGATACGTTTGTTGAAGATCACGGCGAATGCCTGCACCGAAAATAATATTGCTGGAAAATAAAATACCGTCATACACAATATATTCTTTGAATGGTAATAAAACCGCGTCTACCAAGACAGGAGGATCATACGGGAGCATGGTGTCGAAATCATCTTGTAATGCTTTTACTCCATATGCTTTTTCTGGTTTTTGTGTACTCAAAAATATAGCGTATTCTTTTAAGTATTGAATAATATAGAATTCTCCTCGAAAGAAATACTTCCAGTTTTTTATTATCATTAACTCAGTTTGAGTAAATTTTTGAGGGTTCTCTTGGATAAATGCATCAATGATTGTAATATTGTTATATAATATATCTCGTACTTTTTGTTTTTGCTTAAGTGTTGTTTTATCTTGAAGTTCTTTCCATGACTTTATATCTGAATTGTTAATAATATGATTCTTTGTTGCCACAAAATACAACAAAGAAAAGTATAGTATGTAATACAATTCATACTCTGAAGAAGTAAGGTTTATGGCCATAGATTACATTGATTATACAATTTTGAGTTGCATATTGAAATGTCTTATGATAAAAATTGATAGGTATGAATAAAAAACAGAAAACAGTAGTTAAACGTTCATTAACAGATGATCAGCTGGAAGCCCTAATTGAAGAAGCGACGGTTGATACTTATGATGAATATGAAGCTCGGGTTGGATTTTTAACAATGATTCAAGATAACGTTACCGTACCGTTTCAAGCAACACTAAATGGGGAAGCGGTTACTGTATCTGGGATTGATGGAAACGATAGAGTAATCAAAGCATTGATAAAAGAGAACAGTAAATCAATTCCTGTGGATATTCTTGATTTAGAGATTAATACTTCTTTGGTTTCTAGGAGTGAGTGGATTGTAGCTTATTATAAATGGGAGAGAGGATAATATCGCGTAAAATAAATCGGAATTAAAAAAGACAATTTTGTTTACGCTAATTATAATGGTTCGATTTTATTTTAAACTCCGATTACTACAAAAGAAGAACTGACGCAATCTATAAAAACATAAACTACTTCATATAAAAAGACTCCAATTGGGACTTCCTAATCTGAATCATTATATGTTGAAGACCAACCCAGCATACTCCGCATCCTTTGAGAAGGGTTGAATTTAAAAACCGTCCCGCTTGACCGTCCATCGATATAAAAAGTTCCAAAACCCGGTAAAGTTACCTTCTCTCGTCTTTTTAGCGACTGAAAAATACCTTCCAGGACAGCATCGACCCATTTTCCGGCATTATCGCTATCCGTATTCATTTCATTAGCTAATTTTTCAATCAGCTGCTGCTTTTTCATATCTTTACGATGGTTCCTTTTTCGCCAATTCTTCACACGACTTGCAGTCATCAGAAAAATCAAACTCTTCGGTAATCCTCATTGGTAAATTCTCAAACCATTCTTTCATTGCCTCATAAAGGCTATCGTTTTCCCATTGATGCCAGCCGTCTATCCACCCATCCCCAATTGTATAGAGTACATCTTTAAATCGCCGGAATACTTCTTTTCCCTGAATTGCCATCGACAGCTTCTCCGCAGTCTGCTCATCTTCCTTCGCGACTATATCATCAATGAAATCCTTCATCCATCGATACTGTTCCTCTGAAGGAATCCGTTTGATAGCAATATACCTACTATCCTCCATCTCTTCAAGTCGATTTTCAATAGCTTCATCTGAATCACTATAGTTCGAAATGAATAT
The DNA here is from genome assembly GCA_035510695.1 of Patescibacteria group bacterium. Lineage (GTDB taxonomy): Bacteria > Patescibacteriota > Microgenomatia > Levybacterales > UBA12049 > DAIDHK01. The sequence goes on from DATKGO010000049.1 coordinate 7,237, forward strand.
AATCTCACCCGTTTCCGTATCCAAAAAATGATAATTCTCCAAATCACTGTCTTGCATCGCTAGCTCAACCATGTTTTCATCGATTTTTTTCCCATTCGGAAGTTTAAACATATTTGCAATAATTTTATCATAAGAACAATAATGTATAAATCGCTATTTTTTAACAAGTGGTTGTATCAGAGATTTATGCTGGTATATAATAGTTTGGAACGTAAAACCTATCCTGGGAGTACATCCAGTAGGTTCGAATTTCATCCGTACTCGCCAGCCGACGTTGACGCCTGGCTTTCCAGCGTCACTAATAGCTTGATACACCGGGCTAAATCTTAATTCGAAAGTTAAATTTATCAAATAGAGAACTAGCTTCAATTTTTTAATACCCGTCGTGGACTTCGAACAATGTAATATTATACCAATTTAAGGTTTAAACTCATTTTAACTATTGCATAGATATGCATAGATTTGGTAAAATATGCATAGATTTGGACGTATTTATGAAAAACAAACTCGTATCAATAGGTAAAGCTGCAAAGGAGATTGGCGTTTCTATAGATACTCTGAGAAGATGGGACAGCGCGGGACGATTAAAATCAACTCGTAGCGGTATAAAGGGGCATAGGTATTATTTGAAAGAGGATATCGAGGATTTTTTGCAAGACCCAACAGCTTTGGCTCGAAATTGGATAGTAGCACCTCAAGGATTTAGACCTCGGGCTGAAATGTATTGCGAGACTCGTGATGTCTTTCAAGCTCGCTTAGAAAGCTTTGAATCAAAACTTAGCAGGATTGCTCCATTGACTACCACGTCACTTATTACTGCAGTTGCTGGTGAGATTGGAAATAACTCCTACGATCACAATTTAGGAAATTGGCCTGATATTCCGGGTATTTTCTTTTCATATTCTATGCGAAATAGAACAGTAGTACTGGCCGATCGAGGATTAGGCATTTTAGCAACCCTTAGAAGAGTACGTCCAAATCTTGTTAATTCTGAAGAGGCTTTAAAAGTGGCATTTACTGAAATATTATCAGGACGATACCCAGAAGCTCGGGGCAATGGCCTAAAATTTGTCAGAGCAGTTATTATTGATAATCCATTTACTCTTGATTTTCAGACAGGTGATGCACACTTGTTCTTAAAAGAAAACGATAGAAATGTGATTGTAGAAAAGATTGATGTAGAAATAAGCGGTTGTTTTGTTATAATAGAATTTGAGAGTTTAATATGAAAATTCAAGTAAATAAATTTGGCATGACATTGGTATCTCGACCCTCTGGAAAAGAGGCATGGTTAGCATTTCAACCTACTCTTAATGAAATTCCTGAGAATGAAGATATTATTGTTGATTTTGAAGGTGTGGTTGTGCTGACTCCATCATGGGCAGATGAATTTCTTTCGCCGCTTCGTCTCAGGTTTAAAGACAGAGTAAAACTAGAAAATATAGATAACCCTTCAGTTTCAGCAACATTGAAAATACTTGGAAAGTAGATCTATAAATATTTTCCAAAACAACTCATTTAGATTTAGTTTTATCTTTTATTGAGACTGTTTGAATATTTGTCTTAATTGTTCTAGCCAAGCGAGTGTTAGTACGAATTGTTTATACGTCGGGCAGCAAATGGATAATTTAATATCAATAATTAATTACATCGTCAGCAAAAGCACCAAATTAAAAAATAAATTTACAGATGCCTCTTCTGCTCCGGTTGAATTTGCGTGTGTCTTTTGTCAAAACGAAAAGGAATATAAAGAATTCACGGATTCCATAGAGAAAATTGGAAAAACTATTGAGAAAACTCCTACCGGTTTTACATACTTATTAGACAAGCCAATTGAAACAATAGCCGGACCACTAAAATTGGTTAAGATTCGCAAATCTGATTTTCGTAAAGAAAAAGGAGATGCCGATTTTAATACACACTACGAGGAATTCAAGAAAAAATACCAAAATAATCCAAAGTTTGAGTTGGTAAAAAAGATACTTTTGAAATGTTGAGATTGTCGGATTCCGGCTATGATGTAATGGCGTGTTTTTCAAACATTCCAAAAAGTAAAACCTTGAGGTAAAACTATACCGCTCACTTTTTTGAGTTAGATAATTTGTTAACACTTCTCAAACTTTGTTGTAACGGAAACATTGAATTTGATGATCATTTACCATTCCAACTGCTTGCATAAAAGAATAACAAATAGTCGGACCAACAAATTTATATCCTCTTTTGAGTAAATCTTTGCTCATTGCTTCAGCTTCTTTTGTTTTGGTGGGATAATCCTTCAGACTCTTGAAAGCGTGCTTTATTTGTTTGTTTCCAACAAATTGCCAAATATATGTATGGAAACTGCCGAATTCTTTCTGAATTTCAAGGAATGCTTTTGCATTTTGGATAGTTGCTGATATCTTGAGTTTGTTTCGGACAATGCCTTCATTTAAAAGAAGAGACGCAATTTTTTTATCATCATACGCAGCTACTCTTTTAACATCAAATTTATCGAACGCCTTTTCATAATTGTTTCTTTTCTTTAAGATAGTTGTCCAAGAAAGTCCTGCCTGTGCTCCTTCAAGAATTAACATTTCAAAAAGTTTTCTGTCATTATTAACAGGAACACCCCACTCTAAATCGTGATAAGTAATATTTAGAGGATCGGTAGCCCATTCGCATCTTGTTTTATCGGTAGTCATAGATAATCTGTAAATTCCTATCTCCTTTTTAACAAATTTTATAATCATTTTCAATCTCATTCTAAATTCTCCGTAACCGTCCACGAGTTTCCAAGGTAGCCACAAAATTTGCAAAAGTAATAAAATATCTGCTAGGCTAATAATCCTATGTTTGTTTCACTGCCTGAATACACACAAAGACTTCGTATTGATCTAAGACGCAAAACTGTTCA
>DATKGO010000050.1:0-26768 GCA_035510695.1 Patescibacteria group bacterium
GGTGGAATTCCAGGTCAAGACTTGACCATTACTGCATCCTTGAATCAAACTTAATTGATTTCCCGCACCGACGAATTCCAAACCGGAATATGAGGAAGTGGTACTGCTGCCTATTGCGCTGCTGGCAAGATTCAGACTAAGTATGCCGTTCGTCAATGTCAAACCGTTTCCGGTTAGATTACTTACGGTTTGTGAGCCAAGCAAAAGATTTCCGGTCAAATGAACATTGCCTGTAACATCCAAAGCTGATGAGGGAGAGGTCATGCCTATACCGACATTACCGGTATTGTAATAAACACTTGTTCCGTTAGTCGTCCATTGAGTCAAAGCTCCGCCGTTAGCAGAGATGGTCACCTGTTTGCTTCCCGCATTTGTCGTCAAAATAATTCCCGTACCCGGTACGAATTCCAGTGAATCGCTGTTTGATCCGGCCGTAATCGTGTCCTGACCGTTAACCAAAATGTTTTTAAAGATACTTTGGCTTGAACCTGTGTCGCTGTTGGAGATTTGCAATCCGCTTATAGAGATTCCATTACCCGCACTTAATGTCAGATCACCACTTTGACCTTGCAAAGTAGTACTGTTAGGCACGTTTGCGCTGATAACTGGGTTTTGGCCGGGTGTGATTGTGATATTTTGACCAGCTTTGATAGAATAAATCACATTTGCGGCGGTAAGATTTCCGATTCCCGCATTGATATCGGCATTATTGGTTACCAGACCACCGCTTAAACTGGCTAGGCCGGTCACACTAAGCCCTTGATCCAAATTAACTAAGTTTTTAAACTCGGAAACTCCGGAAAAAACGCTTGGGATATTGACAGCAAAAACTAAATTTTGCGCTTGAGATTCCCCTGCCAACACCGCGGAAGCTTGAGTTTTAACTTGACTGACATGTCCCAGAGTAGGATTAGGAAATAAATTGGCAAAAAACGAATCAAGTCGGGCGTGCGTAAAATTGCCCGGTAAAAATAAAGCGATAGTCAGCAAAATCATGAAACTTCCAGCCATGGACAAGCTTCCATAAACTATAAGTCTTTTCCTATTATATTGTGTAAAGACCGAGGCTAGATGTATAAGTTTAGAGCTTGGATGTATAAGTTTATCCTTTTTTATAGGACTTACTACAAGCTCTTCTTTAACCTTATTTTTTAGCGGTAAATCGTCTTTTTTCGCATAAGAATTTTGTGAACCTATAGTTCTAGGGGCTAATTGTTCCTGCAGAGAGATGGAATTGGATTCTTTACGTTCTTCCAAATTAAACGGAGTTCTCGTGGAAGTTTCTTTTTTTAACTCATCTGTGCTTGTCTGAACGAGCGGAAAGAGTCGAGAATCGTTGGATAAATTCAAAGTAGAAACTGCTTCTTCACTCGCCAAGCCCACCTCGTCGAAGACTCGGCGAGACGGGTCTGACTTGGCTTCGGTCGAAAAAGAAACATTCTGTTCCTTACTGGGAGATTCAGTCAGAGTCTTTTGAGAAGCTTGAGTAAATACAACCGGTGCCGAAACAGTAGTTACTAAATTCTTTTTTTTGTTTTGTTTAAATTCTAAAATTTGATCAAGGGTATATCGTCTTTGATTTCCCGCAGTCCTTAGCGGAATTAAAATACCGCCTTCATCCCATCTTCGTAACGTTTGGCTTGAAACCTTCAATTTATCAGCCGCTTGTTGAACGGTCAAAAATTGTGTTTGTTTTGATGTATTGGGCAGACTTTTCATGCTATTTATAAACTTATACACTTTCTTATACAATCACTCTTTAAATGTATAAGTTTGTATATGTATTTATTGAAACACACTCTTCTATTCAATGTCAATAATATAATTGCTTAATTTTGAGCCTAAATGACAAAGTTTCTTCATTGACATTTTTTACTTGTTTCAGTTAGAGTAAAAAGAGAGCAGGAGAATAGCATGAATTTAAAATTTTCACCAAGGTTTTTCACAATATTTCTTTTTATTTCGCTAAGCGGTCTTTTTGGACAAATTTTACCTGTTTTTGCGCAATCAATGTCCTCAGGAATTGCATATTCCATTGATATAGCTGACAAAAACGTTAAACCAGGTAATATTATCAGTTTTAGCAATAGTAATTATCATTTAAGTAAAATTGAATATGATCCCTCGGCTTATGCCGTAGTTACGGACAATCCTGCTTTGGCTTTAGAAAATCAAACCGCTTCCCCGCTTACTTACTCTGTGGTTTCTTCGGGTCATGCCTATGTTTTGGTTTCAAGTAAAAACGGAAAAATTAAAACCGGCGATCTAATTACAGCTTCGTCAACCCCGGGCGTGGGCGAGAAAGTTACAGATAACGGCTATGTAATCGGAACAGCCTTGGAATCTTATGATGTTTCCAACACGAAGCAAGCAGGCTTAATACTGGTCAACTTAAATTTCGGTTACTATACGAGTACGTCCGATACAAAAGCGAATCTAGTATTAACCGTCAAACAAGCTTTCAGCGGCGCATACCTTAGCCCGTCGACTGCAATTCGCTATGTTCTTGCCTCGCTAATCATTTTGGTTTTCTTCGGATTCGGACTGGGATTTTTTGGCAGAGTGATTACCACAGGTGTCGAAGCATTAGGCAGGAATCCGCTTGCCAGCCGGGTTATTATGTTTAGTATTATCATTAACTTTGTGTTGCTGCTGGCAGCAATGGGAGTCGGAATCATCATCGCCTACTTAATACTTGTATTCTAAAAATCTCAAGTTTCAAAATCTAAAATCCAATCAATTTTCAAGGATTAAAAGATCAAAACTTATTGAATTTTTAAAACTTTAAATTTCATTGAACCTTGAAGTTTGAGCCTTGGAGTTTTCAAAGGCTCTTGTAAAAGTTTCCCAAATCCTGGATACTAGAGATAAGAAGTTATAAGTTATAACTTGCATCTATGTTAATCTCGCCTGCCATTTTTATTTTCATACTCGCCGCCCTCATCATTTTGGCAATTACTCTTTTGGTGTTTGTCTTCTTTTATACCAAATCTTTATCTCAACTTCTCAAACTACAAAAGGAAAATGTTCATTTGAAGCAAAACATGAACGTAAAATCAGTAAAGGCATTACAAAATGCGCAGGAAAAAACCCAAGCTATTATTGAGCAAGCAAATAAAAAAGCGGAAGAAATACTTCAGGAAGCAAATTTATTTTCTTCCGACCAGCAAAATCTGGTAAAAAGTAAGCTAAACGCTATCATTGACAATCAAACTAAAGCTCTGAACGAAATCAACACGACCTTGGATAAAGAATATGAGAAAGAATTTACCGAGACAGAACGAGAAGCTATCAAACTATTTGGTAATGTAACAAAGTCATTCAGTGATACGGCGAGCGCGGAAATTTCGGATTTCAAAACCGTTTTGGAAAATGAAACCGTAGGCTCTCAAAAAATCGTTGAGCAAAAAATTGAAGAAGCATACACACAGGTGGAAGCGGAAATTAAGAATTATAAAGAAAAAAAGTTGGCGGAAATTGATGGAATGATGAACCAAAGGATTAAAACTGTCGCAAACTATGTCTTAGGTAATGGTTTAACTATTGAGCAGCATGAAATTCTGATTAGACAAGCCATGGACGAATTGAAAAAACAGATGAAATAATTTACAAATTCTAAGTACCAAATCTCAATCAAATCATAATTTTCAAAAGTTTTGAGTATGAAAATTAAATCATTGATCATTCATTGAAAATTGGAATTTGAAAATTGAAAATTTTTATGGATGCTTCCCTATTTACACCATTTTTGACACAATTGCGCACCACCGCGGAGGCCAATAATGTGGTTGAGCAAATCGATGAGATAACCAATATGTTTTATAAAGATAACCAAATACCTATCTCAAAGTTATTATCTGACCGCTTCCCTTCCGATCTTTCTTCAACCCTTGAAATCATCCTTAAAAACAACAATTTGACAGAAGGCAATCCAACAGTCCTAAAAACATTTTTTGAGCGTTTACAGACAGCTGTAAGGTCTTGTGATGTGCTTTCTTTAACCTTAGCCCACAACCCGACGCAAACACTTTTAAACAATCTTTCCACTTATGCCAAACAAACCTTTGGCAATAAAACAATTTTGGAAATTAATCTTGATCCGACGCTTATTGCCGGCGCAATAGTTACTTTTCAGGGAAACTATCTGGACGCATCAATTAAACGTAAATTAGAGGAATACTTTACGAAATGATTTATGGCTAAATTTACTGATTATTTACAATCTACCGGAGAGATCGGCTATGTGAATGAGGCCGTTTCTTCCCTGGCTTATGTTTCCGGCTTACCGGGAGCCAAAGTAAACGAAGTTATTTTATTTGAAAGCGGTGAAAGCGGCATCGTTGATAGTCTTGAAGAAGATTACATTCAAGTTCTTGTCTTTGCCAAAAAGCCGGTAAAAACCGAAACAAAAGTTGCCAGAACTAATCAAATATTTACTATCCCCGTAGGCAGCGAGTATCTTTCTCAAATTATCGATCCGTTCGGCAACCTTTTGGATAAATTTAAACCCTTTAAAAAACCAACTACGTATGCGGAAATAAATCAAATACCCGGCGGTATAAATAAAAGAAAACGTATCAGTAAGGCTTTTGATACCGGTGTCACTTTGGTGGACATGCTGATTACTTTGGGTAAAGGCCAACGCCAATTGATTATCGGCGATCGAAAAACCGGGAAAACAAATTTTCTTTATCAAACGGTCATGACGCAAGCCCAGCAAGGAAACCTTTGCATTTACGTGGCAATTGGTAAAAAACGAACGGATATAAAGGCAATCGAACGTTTTTTTGCCGAGAATAAAATATTGGATAAAGTAATTGTTGTAGCCTCCACTTCAGACGATCCGACTTCGATAATTTATCTCACCCCTTATTGTGCGATGACTATGGCGGAATATTTTCGTGACCAAGGTCAAGATGTAGTAATAGTTTTGGACGATTTATCAACGCACGCCAAATTTTATCGTGAAATTGCTCTTTTGGCACGCCGTTTCCCCGGCCGTAATTCTTACCCCGCCGATATTTTTTATGCCCATGCCAAACTACTGGAACGCGCAGGCAATTTTATTGCCAACAAAGGCGAATACTCAATTACCTGTTTTCCGGTAGTTGAAACTGTTGAAGGCGATCTTACGGGTTATATACCTACCAATTTAATATCAATGACCGACGGTCACATTTATTTTGATATTGAAATGTTTTCCAAAGGCCGCAGACCGGCGATTAATCCTTTCTTATCTGTCAGTCGCGTGGGACGACAAACTCAGTCCAATTTGAAGCGCAGCATAAACCGTGAAATACTTAGTTTTCTTAGTTTGCATGATCGAATGGAAAAATTTTCACATTTCGGAGCTGAAGCCACAACGAATATAAAAGATATCCTGTCTACCGGAGAACGCATTTCAACTTTTTTTGATCAGGAACCTGAGAGAGTTTATAGTATTTCGATGCAGATATTTATATTTGGATTACTTTGGTCGGGCTTCTGGAATAATAAAGACTATAACCAACTTAAAATCGACATAAAAAAAATCAGAGAGATGTATTTGAGTAATCCAACTTTCCGTCAAACAACTGATAAGATAACCGAAAAAGCCGAGTCGCTGAATGATTTACTCACTATTTTAACCCAAGAAAGTCCTCGTCTTTTACAAACCATAGGCTTAACAAGCTCAGGTAATTCCCAAACGCAAAACTCAAAAACTTGAGATATAAACTATGCTAAATAAAAAACAAATCGATTCACTTATTAATCAGCTGGATTCAATGAAAACATTAATTCAGACATATGAAGAAATTGCCGCCATGGACATGCGTAAAATCCGTAACAACGTACTGACAAATCGCAGTTTTATTGATGAATTGGACGATATTTATCAACAGCTACAAATTTCTTATCAGGAGAAATTAACCCACCTTTTAATACAAAAAAGTTCTAAAAATAAAATAATCTCTAAGAAAAACGGTAAAACAGTCAGTGTTTTTCTCTCAGCCAACGTTGGATTATACGGCGATATCGTGCAGCAAACTTTTGTAACTTTTTTAAATTTTATCAAAACCCATCAAACCGATATTGTAGTTGTAGGTAAATTAGGCCAAAGTTTAATGAAAGATAATGACCCAGACCAGCCATTCACTTTTATAGATTTACCCGATACCAATATTAAAAAAGAAGACTTAACCGATCTTCTTTCGCTCCTACTTAAGTATGAAAATATCTACTTTTTCTATGGTAAATTTCAGTCTCTGGTTACACAAAAACCGTTTATGCTTGATGTCTACGGCCAAGCAGCTCAACTTAAGCGTAATGTCGCTACTACGACTCAATATTTATTTGAGCCCAACTTAGAAATAATTTTACAATTTTTTGAGACTCAAATATTTGGTACAATTATTGAACAATCATTCCATGAATCTGAATTGGCAAAATATTCAGCCCGTATGGTAGCCTTAGATCAAGATACGGAGAATATAAATAATCAAACGAAGAAAATAAATTTGCAGAGGAGAATCGTTCTGCACCATTTACAAAATCAGAAACAACAACAAACGCTAATTTATTTATCCAACTTAACAACTAAATGATATGAATAACTTAGGCAAAATTATCAGTATTAACGGACAAGTCGTAACGGTTAAATTTTCTAAAATTTATCCTTCTATCCATGAGCTGCTCACTTTAGAAGACGATAAAGAAGTTAAAATGCAGGTGCAAGGAATAGAAAACTCCGGCACTTACAAGTGTCTACTGCTAACCCCAGTAAAAAACCTTACTAGGACAAGCAAAGTTGTAGCAACTGGACAAGTAATTCAAGTCCCCGTAGGAGAAAATATCCTTGGCCGGGTGCTTGATATTTTCGGCAAACCGATAGATGGAAAAGCGGAAATAAAAATAAAAGACACCCGGCCAATCTATAAAGATGCCCCAGCTTACACTGACGTTTCCGAAAAAAAAGAAATTCTAATTACCGGTATAAAGGCTTTGGATTTCTTTTGTCCCATGCTCAAAGGCGGCAAAATCGGATTATTCGGCGGTGCAGGTGTAGGTAAAACTATTCTTCTAACTGAAATTATACATAATATCGTTCAAGTTTCTTCAACCGACAAACAGAAAAATATTTCCATTTTTGCGGGCGTGGGAGAACGTACGCGCGAAGGACAAGAATTATATGAATCATTAGACGTAAGCGGAGTATTACCCTCATCGATTCTAGTTTTAGGGAATATGGGTGAAAATCCCGCTATCCGTTATCTTACAAGCTTAACTGCCGTGACAATTGCCGAGTATTTTCGTGACGAGATGAATCAAAATGTATTATTTTTTATTGACAATATTTTTCGTTTCGCACAAGCCGGAAACGAATTGTCTCTTTTGATGAATTCTATTCCTTCGGAAGACAGTTATCAGGCTACCTTATCTTCCGAAATGGCCGATTTTCATGAACGGCTCAGCGCAACTACAAAAAACAATGTCACGACAATTGAAGCTGTTTACGTACCAAACGATGATATTGTAGACCAAGGAGTACAATCGGTATTGCCTTATCTTGATTCCAGCGTTACCCTTTCGCGTACAATCTATCAGGAAGGACGCTTGCCGGCAATCGAATTACTGGCCTCAACATCATCTGCTTTGACACCGGATATAGTCGGACAATCACATTTTGATGCAGTCATTAAAAGTCAAAGTTTGTTAAAAAAAGCTGTTTCCCTTGAACAAATTGTACAATTGGTGGGAGAATCTGAATTATCTAAGGAAGATCAATTGCAATATAAGCGGGCTAAATTATTAAAAAATTATATGTCACAAAGCTTTTTTGTGGCAGAGACCCAAACCGGCAGAAAAGGCGTTTTTGTACCTATTAATACTACAATCGCAGACGTCAATGATATATTAAATGGGGTATATGATGCAGTCAATGAAGAAAAATTTTTGTATATCGGCAGCGCTAAGGAAACGACTGGGAAGACTTAAGATTTATGCCTAATCCTTTAATTCTTTCTGTCATAATAAAAAACCCTGATGCAATTCTTTATGAAGGCTCAGCTACGGCTGTCACTTCAATTAACGAAAAGGGTGTGTTTGATATCCTCCCCGAACATAATAATTTCATTTCAGTCATAAAACAACATGTAATTATTCATAAACCCGACAAGTCAGTACAGGAAATTCCTTGCCGAGAAGGAGTTTTACGGGTGGAGAATAACGTGGTAAAAATATTCATAGATATTTCACCCGCAAAATAAAATCTCCCTCTTGACATGGTTGTTCTATTTTGTTACTGTAGTTAGTATATTGATAGGAAAATATATGGCAGATCAACTTTTGAAAAACAATCTCTCAATCGCCTCACTTCCTGATTTGCTTACCGTCCGCGAAGTTGCCGAAGTTTTACGTGTTTCTCCCTTAACCATTAAACGCTGGGGTAAACGTGGCAAATTACCGGCTATCCGTATCAATTCCCGCGGAGACAGACGCTACAAAAAAGAAGCTGTGTTGTGGCTACTGGGAATCCAACAGAAAACTTCGTAATTAAAATCCAAAATCCAAGCTCCAAGGCTCAATGAAATTATAAATCATAAATTTCAAATATTGAAAATTTTCTACGCGTGTCTCCGATACTTCGCTTTATCTTGTTCGTTCAACTGCGTGACTTCATCAAGCTTAAAATGTGCCTGTAGAAACTCGTCCGTCTCTTTTGGATCCTGAGTATTTACAAAGATACCCGTGCCTATTTCAAAACCGCCTAAACTTTTCTGACGCGGAATCAAGCGTAAATACCAATTTGCTCCCGGATAAATTGAATAATTGAAGGGAAATTCATGGCCGTGCCGCAAATCAAGCAAGCGAATAACTTTGGGCAAACACACAGCCAAATCCAAAATTTCTTCATCGCTGATTTCGCCAAACCTGCCCGCAATGCCTGCGTGGCAGGCGGGCCTTTTCCCTCCTTTTAAAGGAGCAAGCCAAACCTCATCCGGCCATTGCGCAAACTTAGGGCTGAAAATATGAAAATATTTAGTTTTTACGCCTTCCTGCTCATTCTCCGGCAATAAAATTTGAGCATCAATTTCAATTTCCACCGGAACCACAGCCAATTGCGAATGCGCGTGCGGAATGCTCTCCCCTGCCTGCATGCCGCGGTTATGAAAAATACAGACCTGACCTTTAGCCTGATGCAAAATATACCGGCTGCGGTAAGTCTTTAACAAATTAACCACATATCCGGTCGGCAGCTCATCAATATTACGATGATGATCTGGAGAATGGATAATCAGTTCATGAATGGGCGCGAAAGGAAAAGCGTTTTTCACCACGCGCAAAGACCAATCCGAATTTGAGGCTTGAGGCTGGAGACTTGAGGTTAGCTCTAGACTCTTTGCTCTAGACTCTTTGCTCTGTATTCTATATACCTCCTCATCTTCCCTTTCATTCCCGGGACAAAAAGGACATATGGCTTCATTTCCCTTGGCTATATCCGGCCTGCCTGAACGTCTGGGCGCGAATACAATCCAATTCCGAAAATCAGGAGTATGTTGATACTTAAAATCCATGATATTAGTATCAGGTATCCGGCTGATTTTTACAATAGCTGAACAAAAGATTTTTACACAAAAAATCCTGCCTATTCTGAAGAGAATGTGGCTATGCAAAATTAGTAATTATCCTAAGAGCATTAATTAACGGATTATTTTTGTGTGTTAATCTTAGTTTTCTTTTTATGTTATTCCTACTTGGAAGATAAGCATGGCCAATTGCAGATTATGCCTAAACCTTTGCAGATAATGCATTACGTACTTCATGTTACTGATTATTCACCCCCTTTCTTAAGAAGAAAAATAAAGAAGCTATTGCTAAAAGAGAAAAGATGTATGTAGAATAAATAGAGGCAGGATATATATTCATACTAGAATATATATATTAAAATGCATTAATTTACTTGAGTCAACTTTTCACAAAAAAAACATACTCATAGTAAAGATTGCATATAATTGCATACTTTATGGAAACACTTTTTAATATTAATCAGGCCGCATATATCCTAAAAGTTCATCCTTTAACGGTTCGCAGATATATTAAAGAAGGCCGGCTCAAAGCCGTAAGAGTTGGCGGCAATGTGCGCATTAAAGAATCTTCCTTGCAAGAATTTAATAAAGACTTTACTCCGGTAGTGCGGGAAAAATCGCCTTTTAAAACTCAGAAATTGACCAAGATTTTTACTCAGGACGATCCGCTGCTGCGTTTAAAAGGAAGAGGCGCAAGCGTAAATTTTACGTCAGAAAATAAAAAATGAAGAGCTGTCATTCCCGACTTGATCGGGAATCCACGTTCTTGTGTTAATTGGATTCCCGCTTTCGCGGGAATGACAAAGGGAAACTAGATAAAATAACTAACATATATGACACAAAGTAAAAAAGTATTTATAGGGTCTGATGTCTTAATTGCCTTTATTGACCGGGCAAAAGACAAACACGAACAGGCAGCAGCGTTCTTTCGCTATTTTGCCCAATCGGAGTATCAAATATTTATAGACTATCATAGTATTATTGATGTCTATAATCATATCTTCACACTAATCAGTCCTTCCCTTTCCAAAGATTTCCTGCGTACGATTAATTTGAGCAATCTAAACATCGTTTACCCCGATGAGAACGACGCTAAAGCGGCATTGAAAACCTTAGTCACCTACCAGTCAAATGATCTCTCCTATCCCCAGGCCTTAATGGCGTGCCTTGCCAGTAGACGTAACATTTCTTTTCTCTGTACGTTCTCATATTTACCCACGCTTTTTGCTTTGGAAATTTTCTACCTGCCGATGTGAAAAACCTCAAGCGACAAAATCTAAGTAATTCTCTGACGTAATTACCTCAAAAGCAGAATGATCAGGATAGATTTCAGTCCATATTTTGGGAGCATGTACATTCTTACGCTTAGGTAACCACTTACATTCATAGGTAAATAATCTGCCGTCTTTTTCTTCAATAAGGTCTATTTCCTGCTGCTCATATGTTCGCCAAAAATATGATTGTCCATAAATATGCTTATATATACGTTTCTTCATTCGTTCTACGACCACGAAATTCTCCCACAGCTGACCAATATCATTCCGGCTATCCAGTGTATTGAATTGAGAAATAACTCCATTACGAACGCCATTATCAAGAAAATAATATTTGGATTTATTGGTAATTTCAGAACGCAAATTACGACTAAATCCGCCAAGCCGGATGATAATAAATGTTTTTTCCAATAAATCCAAATAACGACTTACTGTTTTCCCATCAAGAGAAAGGTGCATTGCCAATTCGCTAAGAGAAACCTCGTTGCCTACCTGAAATGTGAGCAATTTCAATAAATCGAGAAGGATTTTTGATCCTTTTATTTTTCCCAATGTCAAAATATTTTTTAAAATATATGACCCTACCAGCTCTTCTATAACTCTAATTTTTTATTCTTTGCTCCTGGAGGTAATAACTTTGGGATAACTGCCGAAAACAAGAAAATCTTCAAGTTTTTGCGAAAGATCATACGAATTTTTGTAATCCTCAAGTAACTCTAATTGCGAAACAGGAAAAAGCGTCAAAACAGTTTTTCTATCAGTCAGAGGCTCCCCCACTTGATTTGCTAGATCAAATGTAGATGAACCTGTGGCAATTACTTTAATATGCGGTATTTTATCAAATATGAGGAATACTAATCCTTAAATTTGGGAAAATATGGGAGATTGACGAAGGTTATTAAACGCAATGAAATGCCAATCGGTTCCGTTCAAGCGCTTTTTGTGCCTAAAAGAACACGTAATCAGCAAACGGATAGTAGCAGAAAAAAATTAATAACTCAACTATAAGACACCGGATGGGATTTTATGCGTATCTTTATACAAACGAAGCTGAAAAACTACTTCTTTTATCAAATTTTCTCTAACCCAATCTTTTTGTTTGTTATCCAAAAGCTCTCCCAACCCCGCCAATAACTCGCTGCTTTTGATCGTTTGCACTTGCTTGGCTGCTTTGACTAGTGCTTCTGATAATGACATTCCTGTTTTCTCTTTAAGTACGATTTCATTTATCTGCCAATTATTTTTTAAAAAAAACCACAGATCAAATACGTCGCGTGTCGCTAAATGTTTTCGTGTTAGAAGCGCTGCTAACTTGGCGGCAATCATGTCTTCCGGCCGCATTACCAGCATAGAGACACCCAAATAATTTTTTATTTGAAATTCCGATTTTAAATTTCTTTTGGAAATTTCTACTTTTAAGTTTCTCTCCCCTTTTGTGTATTTGAGCAGAAAAAAGAGTGTATGCTGTTTCTCCACAGCTTCATCAAGCATACCGTATTTCTCAAGAATTATTTTTATTTTCTCAAACACGGCTTCCTTTTTCTCAAAATCAAGTAGATCAAAATCCAAATCCACAGAAAAACGAGGTAATTCATAAAAAAGCATGGCTGCGGTTCCACCTTTAAATCCAAGCGTCACACGAAGTATGGGATCTGCATAAATGTCCCGCAAAATATTAATAAATATTCCCTTATGTAAATTAATGTTTAACATAATATTCCTTGATTCGTTTTTCCAAAGCTTTGCTATTATATATACTTTTTAAGGCTTCTACTTTCTCCCAATTAACTGGTCCCAGATTATCGAAATGATAATTTTTATAAATATAAAGTGAGTCTAAAAACGCACGTTCAAGGCTGGCGATAAAATAGCCGTCTTTATGTTCAATCCCTGTTGTATCAGCTAACACATTTCCTTTTAACTGTCTGTACTGAATTTCTGTATTGTTTACGCTGATGTACCGTGTCAGATACGACACTAAAAAAATGGTTTCGTAATACTGGAACACTACCCCGCCCTTTACCAGAACTGTTTCCAAACTGATATATGATGGCTTATATATTTTATTCGCCATTTCAAAAATATTATGATTCGGTTTTGCATATATACCGTGATGTACTCTATTAAGTTTGCCTGCTTTGACGAAATAGTAGAGACGGTCACGCAAACTCTCATAGGAAATGCCTGTACAAAGCTGTGCGATTTCATCAACTGTGAACACTGTTTCCGGACGAGAATAGAGCTGTAAAAGCAAATCATTATTAATATTCATACTGAAAGCCGTAATTTATACGACATTTAGTAGATTTTAATATAATAAAGGCTTCTTGTCAAGTATTTATTAGGATTAATCACGTTTGACATTTGTACCTCATGGGTTTACCCTATTAGATAATCCCCATATCTAACGGGGTTTACTTAATGCTAAAGTTCAGCTAAAATTGGCATCTATGACAAAGGACTCAACACAAAGAGTAGCCATTGTAACTTCTCTATCCGGAGGATTAGGCCATTATGCCGCACATTTAGCCGGTCCCCTCTCCAAGCTTATACCTATAAAATTCATCACCTATCCTCAATTGGATCTCAGCGGTGTAGTGGTGAAACAAGTTACAGATTCCTTAGTCAGACATTACATTAAATGGCCGCGTTTTGATCTGGATGATTCCGATCCCACCAGTATTATTACAGTCAGTGATTATTTAGACAGCAGAGATATAAATTTGGTCAATATTCATGTCGGTACAACGGTTAAACAAAAAATTAATTACTTTACGACTTTTTGCACCTATCTTAAGCAAGACGGCAATAAAAAGTTGATTTTCACATTGCATGATGTGATGCCGTTTGAAGAAAGCAAAAAACTGACTAAACTGCTTAAGGCTTTTTACGGATTAGCCGACTATTTCACTGTCGGAAATGAGGATGAAAAAAGAAGACTGATGAAATATTTCGAAATTCATGAGGACAAAATAGCTATTATTCCCCACGGAATCTATAACTTATTCAATCGCAATCTTTATACTCCACAAATTGCCAAAAACTTCGTTGGCTTGCCTGCAAATAAGCAAATTATTCTCTTTTTCGGCTTCCTGAGAGAATATAAAGGCTTAGAATATCTAATAAAAGCGGCTAAGATTATGACTAAAAAAAATAATGATTTCGTGATTTATGTTGTTTCGGGTCTAAAATTCACTCCTAAACCGCTACTGGAAGAGTCTCTTCAGCTTATAAATAAGCTGGGACTTCAGGATAATTTTATGCTCAATTTTAACTATTTAGATAGTCTTGAACTCGAAATTATCTTTAAGGCAAGTGATATAGTCGCTCTTCCCTACGCTCGGGTTTCGCAAAGCGGAGTTGAAAGAATGGCGTTTGGCTTCAGCAAGCCGGTGATGATTACCGATGTCTTTAGCGATAAAACCTGGATTAATAAAAAAGCCGGCTTGGTTGCGATTTCAGAAGATCCCCAAAGTATAGCCGATAAACTGCTTCAGCTTATTTCAAATCCGCAGGAAGCAAAAGAATATGGCATCTATGGCAATAAATATTGCCTGGAACATTTCAATTGGGATAAAATCGCAGAAAAATATTTCGAAGTATTCGAAAAACTTAGCTCAAATGAATGATCTATGAACGTTTGTTTCGTCTCCCCTTTCCCACCGAGACATGACGGAATTTCCGAATTTAATCAAGACCTTATAAGCGAACTTAAGAAAAACAACCCATCATTTGAATATACCGGTGTGGCCATTAATCAAAATAATCAACTACCAAACGATAATGATAAGCGCATAATTTTTCAAATTAGAAAACAAGTAACGGAAGATTACCTCCAAGCCGCAAGGATTATTAATTCCAGCAATACTGATATTGTTTGCTTGCAACTCGAATATGCCTTGTTTGGAGGCTATGACGGAGCTTATGTAAAAACACTTATTAAAAATCTTACAAAAAAATTAGTCATTATTGTGCATGGATTACCTATAAATTCATATTCCCGAAGAAAAAAAACGAGGCAAAAATTTTTTCAAGAAATTGCTCCCTTTACTAGCTTGTTTATCACCATAAATCCGCTCGAAGAAAAAGTATTGCGAAGTTGGGGTATAAAAAATAAAATCGTGAATATACTCCATGGCGCTCCGGATGAAATATTAGACTATCAATATTTAGCTTCAAGAAAATCTATTAACTTATCAGATAAACTTGTAATTTTCAATTTCGGTCTTATTCATGAAAAAAAAGGCTTGGAATATCTTTTGCAGGGATTCTTGAATTTTACTAAAGAATACCAAAACGCCAAACTAATCATTGCCGGAGAGCCCCTATCAACTGCAACAAAACAGAATTATTTGGATTCTTTGAAAAAATATGTTTCCGATAATAAAATGGAAAACAATGTAACCTTTATAAATACTTTCCTTAACCATGAAGCTCTCTTCACTTATCTCTCAGCCTCTGATATTGTCGCTTTACCTTATATAAAAAGAGATTTGGTTTCCAGTGGACCTTTGTCATTTGCCGCAATGGCAGACAAATTCATCATTACAACACCCTTCCCCTATGCTAAGGTCTTATTAAACCAAGAAGAAGCCTATTTTATTCCTTATAAAAACAGTGTCAAAATAACTGAAGCTTTAAAATTTTACGTTGAGAATAAAAATAAGGTCAATAAAACCAAGGCTAATCTAGTAAAAAAAAATAAATCAATTGCGTGGAGTAATGTGGCAAGAAAATATTATCAAATATTTAAAAGTTTATGAAAAAAAGGGTCTACGAATAAATCCTCTCAAACCATAAATAAATGTATCAAAAGGTATAGCAGTGTGACGAAATCTCGCGTCATTCCCATGAAAATGGGAATCCACTTTTTTTGTTAATTGGATTCCCGCCTTCGCGGGAATGACGAGATTGATAATTTATTCATTGGTGCTTTGAATTTAAATTTTGGAATTTCTCTCTTATTACCATTCCAATAAACTCCAATAGTGCCAATTGTCTTCTCCATCTCCAGGGTTCATGAACCAATCGCCAGAGCCATTTAAATCCGATTGAATCAATCCATTTCGGCGGAGACTTCTCAATACCGGCAATTTCGTTAAAAGCTCCGCCTACGCCCATTGCGAGTCCTACAGGAAGATCCGGCAAGTGCTTGGCAATCCATTCTTCCTGTTTAGGAAAACCATAAGCCACGAAGAGAATATCAGTATTTGGTATTTGGTATTTGGTATTTGGTATTTCAGAAACGGCGAAGCCCACCTTTAACCCCGGATATTGCTTCTTCAAGCACTCGGCTGTAATCTCTGCTATGCCGGGTCCTGCCCCCAAAAAGCTTACCGTTATAGGCTTTTCTGCACATTTTTCACAGAGTTTTTTCATGAAATCTACACCGCTAATTCGCTGTTTTAGTGGTTTGGCTAAAATTGAGCTCGCCCACATTACTCCAACCCCATCAGCAAGACTGATTTGAGCATTGTTTAATATATTTTTAAACTGTGGATGTTTAGCGGCAAAGACAATAATTTCAGGATTCGGAGTAACTATTCGTATTTTTTCAGGGTTTTTCCCAAGTGCCTCAAATGCATACTCCAGGATATCTCCTTCGCTGGCGTTAGTTATCCCAACTCCCAAGATGTCTATTTTCACAAGAGATGATGAAGAATTAGAAGTCATAAATTTTTTTAATTTTTAAACATTTAATGCCATCTTGGACATTTATAGTATACAATACTTGAGCTCTCGGTACAAACTTGCAAGGCTAAAACACTGCAAGAAAATCCTTTCGTCTGACTTTTATCAATTTAAATACTACCCTGTTGTGAAAAAAGAGACAAAATTTTTGTTTTCTTCTTAATCGATTTCATAATGTGTTTATTATAAGACTAATCGTTCTCTATCATCCCTGGAGGCAAACCAGGGATCCATGTCTTTCTGGATTCCCGCTTTCCCCTCGGCCATGAGCTCGGGGCCGAATGGCACGGGAATGACAGATGCTGGACAAACCAGAATGACCGAACTAAATACTAAATACTAAATACTAAATACTAAATACTAAATACTAAATACTAAATACTAAATACTAAATACTAAATACTAAATACTAAATACTACTTCTTATTTATACTCCTCTTATACAACTCGATATTTTCCATAGCCACACCGGTACCGCGAACCACGCATAAAAGCGCATCTTCCGCTACATGACAAGGCACGCCGGTCATTTGCGTCATTAATTCATCAAAATTAGTCAACAAAGACGTTCCGCCCGACATCATAATACCCTTATCAATAATGTCGCTGGCAAGTTCGGGCGGACATTGTTCCAATACATTTTTCGCGCCTTGAATAATTTCCATTAAAACAGGCTTAATTGCCTCACTGATCTGCAGCTCATCAACCTCAACAGTGCGCGGCAAACCGGTTACATTATCTCTTCCTCTAATCTCCTGTTTTTTCAATTCTCCTTTTTTCTTTTGCGCTTCAGCGACTACAGCATTGCCCATATTTATTTTTATCTGCTCGGCCGTGGTTTCACCCACGAGCAAGTTAAACTTTTTACGCATGAAATTGGCAATTGCTTCGTCAATTTTATTGCCTGCCACTCGAACCGAGCTGTGAACCACCACGCCGCCCAACGAAATCACGGCCGATTCGGTTGATCCGCCGCCAATATTGACGATCATATGTCCGGCCGGCTGGGCAATCGGAATTTTGGCTCCAATCGCAGCTGCCAAAGGTTCGTCAATTAGATAAGCGACTTTGGCACCGGCTGTCATTGTGGCATCCAAAACGGCTCGGCGTTCCACCTGTGTCACGCCTGAGGGAATACAAACCATGACTTCGGGTTTGAAAAAACGTGCCTGGCCGCAGGCTTTGTCAATAAAATATGACAGCATGGCTTCGGTAATAGTATAGTCGGCAATCACCCCATCCCGAAGCGGACGCATGGCTATCACATTACCCGGCGTTCTGCCAAGCATCTCCTTCGCTTCAGTTCCCACAGCCACGACATGATTTTCCTCAGCCGTGACTGCAACCACTGTTGGCTCATTAAGGACGATTCCTTCACCGGCAAGATACACCAAAGTATTGGCTGTACCCAAATCTATACCGATTCGTTTGGAAGAAGGGAAAGAAAAATTCATAAAACCATATCCAATTATTACTTAACCAGATCAAATAAATGATTTCTACTTGATTGATTATAGTATAGTAATGACAAGACTGTGTTGCAAGGAGTAAGTATAATAGTGGTATAATAATTATTATGGAAGAAACACTCGTCGAGACACCGCCACAGACTTCCCACCGTCGGACAATCATTATGACCCTCCTAACGCTTGTCTTACTAATTTTAGCCACAGTAGGCGCGATACTTTACGGCATGGGTTATCGTTTAGATTTTAATGAGTCTGGACCCAAAATAGCCCATACCGGAATCTTAAATGCTTCAAGTAGCCCAACCGGAGCTCAGGTTTATGTCGATAGTCACTTAACTACAGCCACAAATAATGCCGTAAATTTAGTCCCCGGTAAATATACTATCACCATGACTAAAGAAGGCTATCAGCCTTGGAAAAAAGATATCATCATCCAAGATCAGGTGGTTACCAATGCCAATGCGCTCTTATTACCTCAAGCACCGACGCTTCAGAGTATATCCACCGTCGGAATTGCCAATCCGGTTCTCGATCCAACCCAAACCAAACTGGCGTTTACGGTTTCATCCGAATCGGCGCAAACCAAAAACGGCATTTATGTCTTAGATATGTCCACTCGTAATTTCCCTGTCCTGCCGATCCAAACCTCTTCTTTACAAATTGCCGACGATACTGTGGCTTCTTTTTCTCAGGCTAAGCTTTCTTGGTCACCTGACGGCCAGCAAATTCTAGCCACAATCGCCGGAACTGATGGTCAATCACCTACCTACTATTTATTGCAGGCTAATCAAATGAATACAACGCCAAATGATGTCACAGCCACGCTCCCGACTCTCCAGGACACCTGGAAATCGCAGCTTAGCGATAAAGATAAATTGCGCCAGCAGTCACTCAAACCGGCAGTCAGAAGTTTACTGCAGCAATATGCACAGGTTATCGGCTGGTCCGACGACGATGATAAAGTACTTTATGTAGCCAGCCAGGATGCGACCTTACCTATCTTGATTAAACCTCGCCGAATCGGCAATAATCCGCTTTACGAGGTACGAAACATCGTCAAAGGCGGCGTTTATGTTTACAACATGACTGAAGATGTAAATACAAAAATTTTGGATCAATCTCCGGTTAGTTGTGATATTACCAATCCCGACTGTCAGGTGCCGCTGCAATGGTTCCCGGATTCCCAGCATTTAATTTATGTGCAGGATCATAAAATCAACATTGTAGAGATGGATGGTTCGAATATGACGACTATTTATGCCGGACCGTTTGATGACAAATATGTTTTCGTCTGGCCTGACGGCTCGAAGCTGGTAATTCTAACTAATTTGGATAATACGAATATTCCTCCTACCTTCTATACGATCAGCCTGCAATAGTTTATAAACTTGATAACTTTATAACTTATTTCTTAGGTATTGCGATCACGAATAGCCGTTTCCAGGTCGTTCCCGGCGGCCAGCAGGTCTGTAATACCAATTGTTCGGCTGAGTTATGGCTATTATCCAACAAACTGGTATCAGACGGATCGGAAATAACAATACGTGAAACCGTGTAATTGTAGCGTCTTCCTTCAAAAAATATGACTATTTCATCACCCGGATTCATATCTTTTAATAAATAAAATACGGCATTATAGGCGCTTACATCCAGCCAGCTGTCAGTCGAATGCGCGAATAAATAAGTCGTGCCTTTCATACCCGGAAAAACACTGCCTTTCGCGTGCGCCACTCCCTGCTGCAAAACAGAAAGGAATTCGTTTTCATTGGTCACGTCGACATTGGGAAATATTCTGGCCGAGGCTCCGATTTTGGGTATAACCACGCTAAATTGGATATTGGGAGCCACTAGAACCTGTTGTTTCTGACCTGATAGAAGCGAAGCAAAACCGGGAGAACTGGAGATTGGTTGTTGATTTACTTTAACTACCGAGACACCGGCAACCGTATAATGAATGCCGCGATACTGGACAATTTGAAATTTTATTTCGTCCATAACGACCGGCCCAAAAGTAGCGATTACGCCAAAAATCGCAAAAAGAATCAGGAAGTTACCAATACTGCGAAGAACTATATAACGAATTTCAGACCGTGTCATACTAGGTATTAATATAAATAGATGTATAAAACTATGTCGGGGTGAGAGGAATTGAACCTCCTGTCTCTTCGTCCCGAACGAAGCGTGATACCGATTCACTACACCCCGAGAGCAACACTATTATATCATCAAATCATGCGTAACTAAAGTATCGAAAGAGCAAATGCGTTCTAGTTGATAATTGATGTACGAATAGTATAGAATACTATTATGAAGAAGAGATTAACAAAAGATGAAATTGATAAGATCAAACAGTTAAGAAGTCATGGATATAGCCTACCGGAAATTAGTAAAGAGCTAAATATCGCAAAAACAACAGCGTTTGTATATCTTAAAGATGTACAAATTTTACCGGAATTCAAAGCGCAATGGTTAGGAAAAAGAGGTGGAAGTAAAAAAAGACAACTTGCAAAGGAAGCACAAGCATTAAAAGATATTAAAGAACAAATTGATAGCATATCTTATAAAGAAAAATTGCTATTTATTTCTGCATTATATTGGGCTGAAGGAGGTAAAAAAGATTTTGGATTATCAAATACTGACCCAAATTTAATAAAGGTTTATATAAACGGATTGAGAGAAATCTTTAAAATTGAAGATGATAGATTTCGCATAAGCATTCGCATTTACGAAGATTTGGATAAAGATAAATGTCTTAGCTTTTGGTCTAATATAGTAAATATTCCAAAAGAAAAATTTGTAAATGTAAATGTTCTGAAGGGAAAAAAATTTGGTAAACTAGAATATGGTATGTGTAGAATCAGAGTCTCCAAAGGAGGTGACATACTAAAAAGACTTATTGCAGTAAATAAGGTAATATCAGAATTTACTAGTCCCCGTAGTTCAATGGATAGAACTACGCAGTCCTAACGCGTAAATGGCAGTTCGATTCTGCCCGGGGATACAGCTTGAAAATAAACGCAAAATAATATATACTATGAGACATGCAACGGTTTGTTGCACAGTCGGATAAGAAGAAAGGGAATCCGTCATGACTGGGTTATTAAGTGGCGTGGCCAAGGGCTTCAAAGAGGGTCTAAACCGCGGCTGGTACGCCGGCCAAGGGAAGACATTTGAAGTCAGCGACCCGCAACCCGGCGTTTACTTCCTGATCAAAATGGAAGGGAAAACCGGGACCGTCGGGTCATTCGAGCCACATGAGGCCAAGGCTACGAAAGTAGTACTTAAAGAACTGGAGGCGATCGTCCTGGATAACAGGACGTACTAGTCGCCTACTGATCTGCGTCGAGTGAATAGTCTTTGGACTAACCAGCGGCAGGCCAGCAGCCAGCCCTTGGGCGGGCAGACCTGGTTTGCGTCCACCCTTGTCAAGCAAGCGAGCTCATGGTCGTTGCCATTCCGCTCCAGGAATGACAAGAAATATTTAAAGATTTAATAATTGAACATTTATTGGTACTTAGAATTTGGAGTTTGAAAATTAATTACACGTGGTCTTCGGCTCTTTTGTAGTCGTGGATTTCTTCAGGAGTAAACCAAAGTGTCTTTTCAAAATTGGCTTCTTCCAAACTGCCTGAAATATGAATCAAATTCGATACGCCCCGATGTTCTTCGTTGGCATAAGCTGCCGAATCAGTGGAATAATCACCGCGGATGGTGCCCGGAGCTGCATTGACAGGCATAGTCGGACCGGCCAAGGCCAAAACATTATCCACAGCGTGCCGTCCTTCAATTAACATCGCCACTACCGGACCTGATTGAACATAAGCCAAAAGCCATTTAACTACCATTTGACCCAAAACCATCGGATCATCGGAACCTAAATCTTTTTTCGCGTCTTTACCGTATTTGGTATAAGTGGCGAGAGTTTTGCCGCCCAGTCGGGAAATTGTAGATTCTTTATTTGTTCCGTAATGCTTATGGAAATGCTCTTCTGTAGGTTTCACCATCTTCATGGCGACGATTTTTAGTCCCATGCGTTCAAAACGATGCACGATTTCACCGACTAATCCTCTTTTTACGCCGTCTGGTTTGATAAATACAACTGTTTGTTCCATAATATTTTTTAGTGTCATCCCCGACTTGATCGGGGATCTTTTCGAAAGGATTCCCACTTTCGTGGGAATGACATGGATCCTGAATCAAGTTCAGGATGACATAAGTTGTCAAAAATTGTACAACTTATGTCAATTTTACAATATCCTCTAGCTTTTGTCTATCACTAAAGTCACCGATTAGAGCAAGATTCAAAGTCCCATTTTTGAAATATTTTTGCCCAACTTCCGCAATTTCTATAGGATCAATCGAATCTATTTTCGCCAAAACCTCATCCGGATTCAATTTCTCTTCTTCCAATAATTCCTGACTGGCATAATAACTGGCCACTGATCTGGAATCTTCCAACTCCAAAACAAAATGACCTTTCAAAAACTCCTTAGCCTTGGTTATCTCTTCTTCGGTCAAATTTAATTTCCCATCCTTTACCTTTTCATATTCTTCCGCCAAAACCGAAACCGCTTCTAGGACTCGCTTAGGATCAATACCGGCCATGGTTACAAAACTGCCGCAGTCTTTATAATGATCCGAACTGGAGCGCACATAATAAGCCAATCCCCGCTTCTCGCGGATTTCATGAAACAACCGAGAACTCATACCGCCGCCCAAAATCGCCGATAAAACTTCCAGTGGATATTTCTCCGGACTATCGGCATTAGTCGTACGGACGCCCATGGCGATATGAATCTGCTCTGTTTTCTTCTCTTTAATTAAAACCGCCGGCTTTTTTTGACTTTCAACAATCTTTTCATAAGTTGGTGTTTTAAATTTCTTCATTCCATTGAAATATTTTTCTACTAAATTTTTCACTTCGCCTTCGTCAATGCCGCCGGCCACCACAACCGTCATATTGTCAGCGCTGTACAAACCTCCCATGTAATCTAAGAAATCCTGGCGGTTAATTTGTCGGATGATATCTTTCTCGCCGGCTATATCCCAACCAAGCGGCGTATCTCCATAAAGCAGAGATTCGTAAATATCACCGATTTTGCGCATGGGAGTATCTTCATAAAGATTAATTTCTTCCAAAATTACGCCTTTTTCTTTATCGATTTCTACTTGTTCAAGTTTGGAATTTTGCAGCATGTCGGCTAAAACATCCAGACATAATTCAACGTTATTTTTAGCTGCTTTAATGTAATAACCGGTGGATTCTTTGCCGGTGAAGGCATTAAATTCGCCGCCCATTCCGTCAATCAAACTGGAAATAATCAAGGCCGTCGGCCGTTTTTCAGTGCCTTTAAATGCCATGTGTTCCAGAAAGTGAGAAATACCGGAATTTTTCTTGGTTTCATATCTGGATCCTGCGCCGACCATCACCATAACTGTGGCTGATTCAAACGACGGCATGGGAACTGTAATGAAGCGAAGACCATTGGGGAGAATTGTTTTATTGAAACGCATGGCTTTTATTGTAACAAAAACTATTAATTATTGCCAGCTGAACAATCGCCGTCTACATTCTCTCCGGCGCTTCAATGCCTAGCAAATTCAATCCTTCTTTAATCACTTTGGCTGTCGCCAGAACCAAAAGTAAGCGCAAATTTTTTTGCTCTTCTGTCTCGGCTTTCAGTATCGGAACTTTCTGATAAAAAGAGTTAAATTCCTGAGCGAGATTAAATAAATAAGTGCACAAAACATGCGGAGAAAAATCCTTTGCCGCCTGAGCGACTATTTCATCAAAATAATTTAACTCACGCAAAATCTGCAATTCTTCTTTCGTCATTTTATTGTCATTCTGGACTTGATCCAGAATCCAGTCTTTGTTTGTCTGGATTCCTGCTTTCGCAGGAATGACATTTGATTTCTCCAAAATACTCAAACATCGAACATATGTATACTGCAAATACGGCCCGGAATTACCGTCAAGAGAGATTGATTCAGCAAAATTAAAAATAATATCTTTACCGATTGACGAATGTAATAAAGCATATTTTACCGCTCCCACACCCACTGCTTCGGATATATTTGAATCAACCATCACTTCGCTATCTCTCCGACTAATGATCTTAACTGCTCGCTTCACAGCCTCATCAAGCAGCCATTCACCGGTAATCACATCGCCGGTACGACTGGACATTTTGCCTTCAGGCAAGGTCACCATTCCATGCGATAAATGTTTAGTTTTCGCAGCTAAGTCAGAATTAATTAAGGACAATGCCTTCAACACAGTTTTGAAATAGTCATTTACCTCATTTGCGGTAATAATGATAGATAAATCATAAGGATAATCCGCATATTTTGTAGGTGCCAAAGCCAATTCTTTAGCCTCATAGGTGGGTAAACCGAGTGAATTGATAAACACCCTTGTATGTAGGCCATAATTTTCGCCATGGAAGACAATCGCTCCCTCACTAGCCTCAAAAATACCTTTATCCATGTTATTTTTGACAAATTCCAAGCCTTTGGATCCAACCTCGGATTCAAAATAATAACGATCAAAATGTGTACCTAAACGCTGATAAATCTTTTCGAAATACGCTAAACTCCATTCTCTTCCTTTTGTATATAAATCCTTAATTGATGAATCATGCTCGTAAACTTTTTTATTAAGGCTGATAATTTCCGCTTTTGCTTTTTCGTCTTCCTCATAGGCCTTGGCTCCAAGAGCATAAGCCTCACCGAGAAATTTTGCCCGTTCTTGCAAAGTCAGTTTTTCAATCTCCTCAATGTCATTCCGGACTTGATCCGGAATCTTTTCGGAAAGATTCCCGCTTTCGCGGGAATGACGGATAATTTCTGTCATTCCCCAAATCGCTTTCGCCACATGCAGCCCGACATCTCCTTGATAACATACTCTTTTAACTTCAATACCTTGAGATTCCAGGAGCCGGCAAATTGATTCACCCACGATATTGGTATACAAATGCCCTATATGGAATTCCTTAAACGGATTAGGGTCTGTAAATTCCACCATCACTTTTTTCAACGTTTTCTTATGATCCACCTTTTCTTTCTCTCCCAGCAATTCACTCACCTGATCGAGCAAAGCTTGCTTAGTTAAAAAGAAATTGATAAACCCGGGTTTAACGACCTCTACTCTATCAATCGTTCTAAGTTCTAAGTCCTGAGTTCTGAGTTGATGAAGGATTTCATCCGCCGCTTCCATCGGACTTTTACCCAATTTCTTCGCCGCAATTAGCGCCACGTTCGTGCTGTATTCGCCGAAACGCGAATCATTACTGATACTTATGTCGGCAGTCAAATCCTTTATTCCAAGGCCAATCAGGGCTGCAGTAACCTGTTTCTGCAATTCATCTTTTATCTTCATACTGTAATTATAGCAGTTCCAAATTCACTCTTGCATTCCTGATTTACTCCTGATAGCATAAAGTTATGAAGGTGTTAATGATTGATGATGATCCGGCATTAGTAACTGTAATTACCACCGCAATGCAGGTTGAAGGTTTTCAAGCTGTCACTGCCAATAATGGTAGGTCAGGTATCGAACAAGCTAAAATAGAGAAACCGGATTTTATTCTTCTTGACCAGGTTTTACCGGATATTCAAGGCAACGAAGTACTCACAACTTTGAAAAGCGATCCGCAAACTAAATCAATTCCCGTTGCCATTATTTCCAATTTCAATAAACCGGAACTTATGCAGGAGGCGATAAAACTGGGGGCTGTTGACTATATTTTAAAATACCAAATTGAGCCAAAAGATTTACTCAATAAAATTTCCTCACTTACGCAATCAACGCCGCAAATTACACAATCATGATATGTTTGCCGTACTGCCATACATAACCGCTGCTTTATTCATCCTGGTACTTCTACTCTTGTTTATCTTATATAATAAACGCCGGACACAGCAGCACAAAAAAGATCTTGATTTGTATATGATTCATGAGCTGCGCAGTCCCATTGCTTCGGTCAAAGCTGCCTCAAATTTGCTTCTCACTCAAGGGGATCAATTGTCAGATGATAAAAAGACTGAATTACTAAAGGTTATCAATTCTCAATCGGTTAAGCTATTGGAGTACATCAGCCAACTTTTGGATACGGCTAAACTTAATTCCGGTATGTTTTCCATCCAAAAATCTGCCAGTGACATTAAAAAAGTAATTAGTGAACGCGTAAATTTATATATGCCTCTGGCTTTGGAAAAATACATCACCATAAACGTGCATATCGACGAACCCATTCCTTCATTTTTCTTTGACCCACAATATATAGGTCAAGTAATCAGCAACTTATTATCCAATAGCCTGAAATTTACGCCGGAAAACGGGCATATTGATATTGAAGCTAAATTTGACGGGAAAAACGTGATTGTGACAGTCAGCGATACCGGTGTCGGACCTAACAAACAAGATCAGGAAAAATTATTTAATAAATTTTACCGGGCATCCAATGCAAATGACACCAATGGCAGTGGTCTTGGATTATATTTTGTCAAAAGCATAATTGAAGCGCATGGAGGAAAAATCGATATGGTTTCCAAAGAAAATGAAGGAACCACGGTTAGCTTCACCTTACCATTTGTACCAGCCCCGTCCAAAGTCTCAGCTAACAACTAGTACTCCGTTCTCTTGAATTTGCTTCGTAAATATGTCATGCTAATAATTATCTAAACTGTAAGGGGGTGATTATGTGCATATATCTGCCCAAACAAAATTTAAAGTAATCCTATCGCCAGAAGAAAAAATAATACTG
>DATKGO010000051.1:0-33437 GCA_035510695.1 Patescibacteria group bacterium
GGAAAAGATTTTGGTGCGAAATTTAGTTATGAAATTCAAGAAGAGCCAAGAGGTCTGGCAGACGCGTTTATTGTGGGTGAACGGTTTATAGATGATGACAACGTGACCATGATTTTAGGTGATAATATTTTTGATGAAGATTTCTCATCTTATATTAAAGAATTTCAAGGCGGAGGAGTGGTTTTTGCTAAGGAAGTGAATGATCCGCAAAGATACGGGGTTATTGAGTTTGACGAAAATCATAATGTTTTATCTATTATTGAAAAACCGCAAGAACCGAAAAGTAATTATGCTATGGTCGGTCTTTACATTTTAGATAAACGAGCAGCAGAATTTGCTAAAAATGTTAAACCATCAGCTCGTGGCGAAATTGAAATTCCTGATGTAATTAACCAGTATCGTGAAAAAGGAGAATTAAAAGTTAATATTGTGCAAAATATTTGGGAAGACGCCGGCACATTTGAGAGTTTATTACGAGTAAATAATTATATGGCAAAAAAGGTAGGTGAAACAGTATGATAGGAAGAATTGAAGAAGCGAAAAAAGTTGAAACAAAAGATTTACAGGGTGCACAAAACGGTTTTTTAATTGAATTGTTTAAAGACGCAACCAATACGAAAACAGAAGTTTATCTTACGTCAGCTGCTCCGGGTGCATTTAAAGGTTATCATTTGCACCGAGTTCGTGCGGCTCGTTACATTTGCATCAAAGGGAAAATGAAGATTACATTATGGAAACCTGGAACTCAGGAGCATGAAGATTATATTCTTGACGCCAATACGCCGCAGCGTTTATTTATTCCCAAGGATACTGCAACAGGTCTGCTAAATATCGGAGACGAAGAAGGATGGTTAATTAATTATCCCGATCCAGCGTACGATCCTGGTTTGAAAGATGAGCAGGTGGAATATACTCTGGAAGATTTGCAGCAAGGAATTGTAAAATGAGAATTTTGGTTACCGGAGGAGCGGGGTTTATCGGCTCCAATTTCATACATTATTGGTTAAAAAATTATCCTGAAGATCATATTGTAAATTTTGACAAGCTTACTTATGCCGGGAATTTGGAGAACCTGAAAGACGTGAGGGACGATTCTCACTATTCATTTGTCCACGCGGATATTTGCGACATGGAAATGGTAAAAAACGCGATGGCAGGAATTGATATTATCGTGCATTTTGCAGCCGAGAGCCATGTGGATCGTTCTATAATGGAACCGGGTGCGTTTGTAAAAACCAATGTTTTGGGTACCCAAGTGCTTCTTGAAGCCGCATTAAAATGCAATGTTAAACGCTTTCACCAAATTGGTACCGATGAAGTATTTGGCGCACTGCCGCTTGAAACAAAAGAAAAGTTTTCTGAAACAACTCCCTATAATCCACGCAGCCCGTATGCCGCAACTAAGGCAGGCTCAGATCATTTAGTTAGAGCATACAATACGACTTACGGTTTACCGATAACCATCACCAACTGTTCAAATAATTTCGGTCCAAATCAATTTCCGGAGAAATTAATTTCATTAGCAGTTACCAATTTGTTGGAGGGAAAGAAAGTTCCGGTTTATGGTGATGGATTATATGTTCGCGATTGGCTTTACGTGGAAGATCACTGCCGGGCGATTGATATGGTTTTGAAAAAAGGGAAAGTTGGTGAGACATATTTAGTCGGGGGTATGACAGAACTAATTCCAAATATTGAAATTGTAAAAAAAATTGTTAAGCTGTTGGGAAAAGACGAAAGTTATATTGAATTTGTCAAAGATCGTCCAGGACATGACCGAAAATATGATGTAGATTGGTCAAAAATAAAAAAGGAACTTGGCTGGCAGCCGATGCACAATTTCGATGAATGGCTGGAAAAGACAGTTCAGTGGTATAAAAATAATCAGGATTGGTGGAAACACATAAAATCAGGAGAATATAAGGAATACTACCAAAAGCAGTATGGACGCTTATGAAAATTTTAGGATTTGGATTAAACGGGATGGTTGGGACCAGAGTTGTTGAGGTTTTGAAAAATTCATATGAATTTGAGAATGTCAGCCGTTCCACAGGAGTAGACATTACCAATCGAGAACAAGTATTAAATAAAATTTCTTCATCTGATGCCAATTTCATTTTTAATTTAGCCGCAAAAACCAATGTTGATGGATGTGAGAAGGATAAATCCTTAGGTGAAGAAGGAGAAGCATGGAAAATTAATGTTGACGGAGTCAAAAATTTAGTATCAGCTTGTGAAAAAAGTGGGAAAAAACTTTTGCATATTTCAACGGATTTTGTTTTTGGCGGCGGGAACGATCCCGCGGACGGTTATGTAGAGTCTGACACAATGAATCCTGTTAATTGGTACGGGACAACTAAAGCTAAGGCTGATGAAATTATTTCGCAATCTAAGATTCCTTTTTTAATTCTTCGTCCGGCTTTTCCTTACACATTTTTGCAGAGTGAAAAGCATTTTGTAGCAGCGATGTATTCAAGGTTGGTAAATAAACAACCAATTGCCGGTATAACCGATGAAAGATTTACGCCCACTTGGATTGATGATATTGCCGCCGCGATTGATATTTTATTACGAAAAAATGAAACAGGTATATATCATGTCGGAGGAAATTCTATTACACCTTATGATGCGGCATTAACTATCGCGAAAGTCTTTGGATTTGATCAGTCGCTTATTTCAAGCATTACTAGAAAAGAGTATTTTGCAGGAAAAGCAGAAAGACCTTCCAATACAGCGTTGAATAGTGGTAAAATAACTAAATTGGGTTTGAGTTTGATGAGTTTTGAAGAAGGAATACAAAAAGTTCAAAGTTCAAAGTTCAAAGTTTAAAGTTAAGGTATTTTTTAATTTTATATGACGATTACATTTGTAGGACATGGATATGTAGGATTAGTTACCGCTACGGTTTTTGCCGATCTTGGCAATAAAGTGCATGTTATCGGTCACTCACAAGAAAAAATTGATAATTTGAAAAAAGGAATCTTACCGATTTATGAACCAGGGCTTGAGGAGATGGTAAAACGAAATGTTTCTGCCGGACGCTTACTTTTTTCTTTAGATTATGATGGGGTCAAGGAATCAGAAGTGGTCTTCATTGCTGTCGGGACGCCGCCAATGCCCACAGGTGAAGCGGATTTATCGGTGGTATTTGATGTGGCCGAAAAAGTTGGTAAAAGTTTGGCTGATTATACGGTTGTAATTGTTAAAAGCACTGTGCCGATTGGCACTAATTTCAGAGTTAAAGAGTTGATTGAAAAAGTAAAACCGGAAGGTGTTGAATTTGATATTGCATCCGTACCGGAATTTTTACGTGAAGGAGTGGCGATAACCGATACTCTTCATCCAAGTAGAATTGTCATCGGGACTGAAACTAAAAAGGCCCAAGAAAAACTTACACAGTTACATAAACCAATCGATGGGGAATTAGTTCTGACGAATATTCCCACAGCCGAAATGATCAAATATGCCTCCAATGCTTTTCTGGCTATTAAAATTTCTTTTGCCAATGCTATTGCTCAACTTTCGGAAAAAACAGGCGCATATGGTCCTGATGTTTTACGTGGTGTAGGTTTGGATCGGCGTATTGGTATGTCATTCTTAAACGCGGGCGCAGGTTGGGGAGGATCATGTTTCCCCAAAGATGTAAAGGCATTGGACGCCATTGCGAAAGAAAACGGCTATAATTTTTCGATGATTAAATCGGCACAGCAAATTAACGAAGAAGCCATGCAGTTGATGGTAGAAAAGGCAGTTAAAATGCTGGGCGATGTTAAAGATAAGACAATTGGAGTTTTGGGTTTGGCTTTTAAACCGGATACGGACGATATGCGTGACGCGCCGGCAATTTATATTATAAATAAATTGTTAGAAGCCGGAGCGAAGATTCAAACTTTTGATCCCATCGCTTTGGATAATGGTAAAAGAATCTTTAAAAATAAAGCGAATATTGTTTTCTGCGAAGATGAATACAGTGTTGCAAAAGGCGCGGATTTATTGATGCTGGTTACGGAATGGAATGAGTTTAAAGAAATGGATTTGGCTAAAGTTAAGGAGTTAATGCACTCGGCTAATTTGATTGATGGTAGAAATATTTATGACATTGAAAAGGCAAAAGCATTAGGCTTTAATTATCTCGGTGTTGGAAGATGAGAAAAATATTAATCACCGGTATCACAGGCTTCGCAGGGAGTTTTTTGGCGGAATATTTAATTAAAACTCAGCCGGATGTAAAAATTAGCGGTACTTATATTGTTGAAAAAAGTTTAGAAAATGTTGCTTCAATTAAAGAAAAACTTCAATTGGAAAAAGTTGACCTGACTGATTTCTCCTCTGTTAATCAATTAATCAAAAAATGTACGCCTGATGTCGTTTTTCATCTCGCGGCCATCACGACAGTTGTAGAAGGTTTTCAAAATCCTTCACTTGTAATTTCCAATAACGCAACCGCGCAAATTAATATTTTAGAATCGCTTAGGCAGGAAAATTTACTGCAAAGTAAATTTATCTTAATTTCTTCGGCCAATGTGTACGGTAATGTGAAACCGGAAAATTTACCCATTGATGAGTCAACGCCTCTCATGCCGGATAATCCCTATGCGGTTTCCAAAATTACTCAGGATTTTATCGGTTTACAATATTTTTTAACTTATGGTATGCCGGTAATTCGTTTGCGTCCATTTAATCATCTGGGTCCGCGTTTAAGTCCGCAAATAAGTATCTCCCATTTTGCTCAGCAGATTGCAATGATTGAAAAAGGGAAGCAGGAAGCTGTTTTGAAAGTGGGAAATTTATCTACCAAACGTGATTTTAGCGATGTTCATGATATTGTAAGAGCCTACGCTTTGGCTGCGGAAAAGGGAAAGCCGGGAGACGTTTATAATATCGGTTCGGGAACGGCTTACAAAATTGAAGATATATTAAATAAATTGTTAAAAATGGCAAAAGTTGAAATAAAAATTGTTCCGGATGAGAGTAGAATGCGGCCAAGCGATATTCAAGAATTGCGTTGTGACGCTACGAAATTTATGAGCTTAACCGGTTGGAAAACGGAAATTCCACTTGATCAAACCCTCAAAGACACACTGGAATATTGGAGAAAACAGGTTTAGTTTGAGACTTGAAGCTTATTTAAATCTTTGCAAATCGGCGTCGACCATGAGGTTGATGAGGTCTTCAAATTTGGTTTTCGGTTCCCAGCCCAAATCATTTTTTGCAGCCGAATAATCACCTTTTAATTCTTTAATTTCCGTCGGTCTGAAGAATTTTTTATCTTCCACCACATAATCTTCATAGTTTAGTCCCACATGCGCGAAAGCGATTTTACAGACATCACGAACCGAATGGGTTGTATTAGTTCCGATGACGTAATCTTTCGGTTTATCCTGCTGCAGCATTAACCACATGGCTTCCACATATTCTTTTGCATAACCCCAATCACGTTGCGAATCAAGCCAGCCCATATGCAGCTTACCGTCACTGCCAATTAAAGATTCACCACTCTCATTCAGCGGAGGATTTTTTACATTATTCTTTATGCAGGCAGCTCCTGCTGTGACTTTTCTGGTAACAAAATGTAAACTTCGTCTAGGCGATTCATGGTTAAATAAAATTCCTCCGCAGGTAAACAAATTGAATGATTCACGGTAACAGCGGGTCATCATATGTGCATAGGCTTTGGCTATGCCGTAAGGATTATTGCCGTCAAGCGGTGTGGATTCAGTGGCCGATTCGGCTTGAATGTTGCCAAAAATTTCCCTGCTGGTTGCTTGATAAAATTTAGCGTTTGGTGCGAAATGGCGCATCTCTTCCATTACTCTAACCGGACCAAGAGCTGTGACCTCTCCGGTATAAAATGGTTGAATCCAACTGTCAGCCGGAATTGATTGGGAAGCAATGTTATAAATTTCGTCAGGTTTATTTTCACGTATAGCATGGGCTATGCTTTCCGAATCGATCAAATCAACTGCTTCAACTTTAATTTTCCCGTAAAGATGCTGGATATTTTCATGGTAGAAATTGGTTGAATGGCGAACAGAACCTGTGACATCATAGCCTTTTTCAAGTAAAAGATCAGCCAAATACGAGCCGTCTTGCGAGGATACCCCAATGATAAGCGCCTTTTTTGCCATGTCTAGATAATACTTTATCACAAAAGAGGGATCTTTCTCAACAGTTATTTTTCGTGTACAATGTAGTAATGGAAACAGTTATAGTCACGGGCGGAGCAGGTTTTATTGGTTCTCATCTTTGTGATAAATTGTTGCAAATGGGATATCGTGTTGTTAGTATTGATAATTTATTAACCAGTTCGAGGAAAAATATTGAGCATCTAAAATCTAATCCACATTTCCAATTTATCAGACATGATGTTATTAAACCGCTTCCTTCCGATTTGAAAGCCGAGTATCTTTTTCATCTTGCCTCTCCGGCTTCACCGAATCATCACAGCGATCTGAGTTACCATAAATTGGCTATGGAGACTATGCAGGTAAATACGGTTGGCACATTGGAATTATTAAAGTTTTGTGAAAAAAATAAAACAAAATTTCTTTTTGCTTCAACCTCGGAAGTTTACGGAGATCCGCTTGAACATCCGCAAAAAGAAACTTATTTGGGAAATGTTTCTACGCTTGGTCCGCGTTCTGTTTATGATGAAGCCAAACGCTTCGGTGAGACTTTGACTGCCTATTTTTGGCGGGAAAAGGATGTTGATGCCAGAATTATTCGGATTTTTAATACTTACGGGCCACGTATGTGTAAAGCCGATATGCGGATGATTATTGTATTTATTACGCAAGCTTTGACAGGGGCTCCGATTACTATTTTTGGCGACGGTAAGCAAACCAGATCTCTGTGTTTCGTAAGCGATACGGTTGAAGGGATGATTCGTTTGATGTTTTCCCCCAATACCAAAGGTGAAGTGGTAAACATAGGTTCGCCTGATGAACATACGGTATTGGAGTATGCTAATTTGGTAAAAACTCTTACTAACTCAAAATCTGACATAGTATTTAGTGAAAAATTACCTACCGATGATCCTAAACAGCGACAGCCGGACATTACCAAAGCCAAGCAATTACTTAACTGGGAGCCGAAAATTGGTTTGGAAGAAGGATTTAAGCAGATAATTGAATATCTAAAATAATATGAAGATTGTAGTTATTATTCCAACATATAATGAAAAAGAAAACATGGAACGAATGATTCCTGTTTTGGAAAAGGAAGTTTTTCTTAAGGTAAATAATCATGAAATGCAGATTCTAGTGGCTGATGATAAATCTCCCGACGGTACGGCGGAAGTTGTTGAGAGATATATGAAGGAATACAAAAATATCCACTTGTTGGAAGGTATTAAAGAAGGATTGGGAGTTGCATATGCTCGGGCGATGCGTTACGCAATGGATAAAATGCAAGCCGGTGCGGTAATTGAATTTGACGCTGATTTTCAGCATGATCCGAATGATATTCCCCGTCTTATTGCGGCCATGGATGAGGGATATGATTATGTAATCGGCAGCAGATATATTAAAGGTGGCAGTGTACCGGCTAACTGGGGTTTTCATCGTAAATTTTTAAGTAAAGTCGGTAGTTTGGTTGCTCGTATTGTTTGGTGGAATTTTTCCATTCATGATATGACAGCGGGTTTGAAGTTGACCAAAACGGAATACTTGAAAAAAGTTGATCTTGAACATTTATATTCCAAATATTTTGCTTATAAATTACATATTTTGCATGACGTGGTAAAGCTGGGAGCAAAAGTAAAAGAGATTCCGGTTGATTTTCATGACCGAGAAATTGGAGCAAGCAAAATAAGTCAAAAAGAATCCTTGGAATCATTATATGTGGTTTTGCGTTTGCGTTTTGACGATTCAAAACGCGTGATAAGCTTTTTGTTTGTCGGAGGAACAGGCTTTATTATCCAAGTGGCGGCAACTGCTATATCAATTCGTTTAGGTTTCGCACAGTATATAGCTACTATGATCGGAGCCGAAATCGCTATTTTGTCTAATTTTTTACTTAATAATGCTTGGACATTCGGCGACACGAAGAAATTAAAACAGCAAGGTGGTTTTCTCGCTCGTTTGCTGAAATTTAATATTGCCTCTTTGGCTTCAATTGGTATTCAGGGTTTAGTGGTATATCTGGCAGTTGGAGCATTGGGAGAAAATTTGTTGATATTAGGATATTCGCTTCATACATCAATCGCGATTCTTTTCCCAACAATTATCTTTATCGTTCTTCCTTTAAATTATATTATTTATAATAAAATCATCTGGAAAACTCAGTATTTAAAGGATAATCCAATAAAGGAATAGGCGAATTGTTAAATTGTTGCATTGCTTCATTGTTATTAATAATTTAACAATGAAACAATTTTTGCTTCTAAGAATGAAATTACTTAGCTTTTTGAAAACGCATAAAATACAAATTATCTTGGGAATTATCCTGTTGGCTGCTGCTTTTTTTCGTTTATATAGAATTTCTGATTACTTAACCTTTTTAGGTGATGAAGGGCGGGATATGGTTATAGCCAAGGGTATTTTGGAAGGCCATTTTACTCTGCTTGGTCCACGGGCATCTGCCGGAGATTTTTATACCGGTCCGATTTATTACTACATGATGGCACCGTTTGTCTGGCTGTTTCATTACGATCCGGTCGGACCGGCGGTCATGGTTGCCCTACTTAGCGTTGCGACTGTCTGGTTGATTTATTTTATTGGTAAAAAATTTTTTCATATTTACGCGGTTTTATTGGCCTGCAGTTTATACGCTGTCTCGCCTTTGGTTATTACTTACGCGCAATTCTCTTGGAATCCCAATCCAATGCCATTTTTCACGCTTTTATTGTTGTACCTATTATATAAAGCCGTAAAACAGCAATCCTGCAAGTTGTTCATCCTTTCCGGTTTGCTCTACGGTTTAGTTTTACAGCTGCATTATATTGAAACATTTACGGGTGTTATTATTTTACTTTTCGTAATACTGGGCAATTACGTTTTAAAATTAAAACA
The DNA here is from genome assembly GCA_035510695.1 of Patescibacteria group bacterium. Taxonomy (GTDB): domain Bacteria; phylum Patescibacteriota; class Microgenomatia; order Levybacterales; family UBA12049; genus DAIDHK01. Next base: position 9,012 of record DATKGO010000051.1, read on the forward strand.
ATCGTTTTTAGCATTAGGCAAACATTATTTGGAAATTTTGTTGGGTTTTTTGCTTGGACTTTCGCCATTTTTGCTTTTTGAAGTGCGGCATGATTTTTTAAATAGCAAATCAATTCTTCATTTTATTTTTTACGGCGATTCTCATGCCGCTAATTTGACTCATATTCCTTTTTTGCAAACCATAAGTGATGTTTTTTTCAGACTGTTTGGTTATCTGATTTTTTCTTTTCCGGCACCTAAAGTTACGCCGCATTTACCTCAAATTGTCGCGGTTATTTTTGCTGCGGTTGTTGTTCTCATTACCTTTATTGCTCTTTACTGTCTGCGTTTCATGAAAGATAAGCTTTTATTATTATTAATAGTTCTCTGGCTGGTGGTAGGTGTCGGATTATTCGGTTTTTACCATAAGCCGATTTATGATTACTACTTGGCCTTTATGTTTCCGCTGCCGTTTCTTATTTTTGCCAATTTTTTCAGTGTATTTGTTGAAAGTAAAAAGTTTCAGCCGATATTAAAAAGCATTGTAGTTATTATCTTTATTTCTGCATTTATTTACGCGCTTGTACGTAGTCCGTTACAATATCCGCCGAATAATCAGAAGGGTCAAATGAAATCTATAGCCGATTTTGTTATCAGTAAAACAGATAATCAGCCTTTTAATTTTGCTTTATTGACCAAGGGTAATTCGGATGACGCTTACCGTTATTTTATGGATATAGACGGGCATAAGGCAGTGCCGATAGATAATCAAATCGATGATCCAAAACGAACGACCGTAACCAATCAATTATTAGTGGTCTGCGAAGACCTTAGCTGTAAACCACTTGGTAATCCGTTGTTTAATGTGGCAGCCTTTGGTAGAGCAAAAATAGCCGGAGAATGGAATTATTCGTACGTGAAAGTGTACAGATTAGTGCACTATTAGACTGTTTTTTAATAGAAGCTGAAAGGCTTTTCGTTTTTCTTCCGATTGACAGATATATATAGAATCGGGTAATATTGTTTTCCTATGGCAGGAAATAATTATGAACAAATGTTGCAAAGTGATAGACCGACGATGCAAGAATTAATGGCAAGGTTTAAGGAAAGAAATCCGCTGAAGCCTCTTAAGCCTTTATTCCCTCGAATTGAAGCAAGTGCTGAAGCTAGTGATTCCAATCAGGGCGAGATGCGCCAAGTAGGGGGCAAGGGATTTTATTCAGGTAAAGTTATTAAAAGCGGATTAAATGATGGTCTAGATTTTGATTTGCCTTCTCAAGAATTATCCGGTTAATTTTAATAATATCTGCTGATTTATTAACTCAACTCAATTCAAATATTAAAAACCCCACATTGCTGCGGGGTTTTTATAAAATCTTCATTTGTTAATGAACAGAAAGTTATTAACAAATTAAAAAACTATTATTTTGCACCAATTTTGAACATTGCTGTACTACAAACTGGGCATTTTCCTTTCATTGCAGGCTTGCCGTTCTTCATAGTGACGTGCTCTGGATTTTCGACGTCTCTTTTAGCTCGGCATTTGACACAATACATGCTTGCCATATAAAAAATCACCTCCTTTCGTCATACGATTTTCATTATAAATTCGGTATCCGGTTGGATAAAATAAATAACGCAACTTGAGCTGCCACTATAGCCAAGGTGATAAAAAATGTTTTACGTAAATCGCCAAGAATATGTTCGTAAGAAATAGTCGCAATTGCCAAATGATGAGAAACGGGCGGTTGTGATGAGGCTTCATTTATGGTAGATTTTGTTTGAGTGTTAGAAAAAGAATACTGGACAGCAGAGAGATTTTGAGGCTGAACAAGACCATTTGTCCGGCTAGATAACTCAATTTGCTGATGTCGCTGATCAGCAATTTTTTTCTGTTCACGGGTTTTTCGCTTTTTAGCCATGTCAGAGGCTAGCGTACACTATTGACAGTGAGCCTGTCAAGAGGCTACCATAAATTGACGGTATTTTTATTTATGATATTATTAATAATTGTTGGGGTAATTTTTTTATTTTGGCTGTCGGGGTTGACATTTATATTATTGAGAACTCGTTCACATTATAATAATCTTACAGGCGGAACAGACAGTAAAACTTTGGAGACGGTTTTGACGGAAATATTAAAAGATATAACAGGCGCCAAAAAACATATTTTAGAGTTGCAGGAAAGCCGGGACATCTTAGAGAAGGAAGGAGCATTGCATATTCAAAAAATCGGTTTATTGCGTTTTAATCCTTTTAACGATACCGGAGGAGATCAAAGCTTTATTCTCTCTTTACTCAACAACCATAATACTGGTATAGTTATATCTGGACTTTATTCCAGATCGGGAACCAGATGGTACGCGAAAAGGGTGGAAAAAGGTAAGGGAATAGAACATGAACTCTCGGTTGAAGAAAGAAAAGCAATAGAATTGGCTAGAGCGAATTAATATGGAAAATAAGAAATTAATATATATTATTATCGGATTGGTGCTCTATATAGTTTCTACTGTTGGAGCATATGCTGTTTTTTCGCATGGTAATAAACAATCCTCATCAACGACAACTGCTTCTACTTCTCCGAAAAAATCCGGACCTCTGGATGCTTTAACCTTTGATTCTGCGTCTCCTAAGACAGAAGCTTGCCCTTTAAACGGAGTTTTATATTCCAAAGACCAGGAAACTTGGTGGCAGAAACATCGTCCGCTTGGCGTAATGATTGAGAATGAAATAGATGCTCGTCCACAGTCAGGTATCTCCTATGCCGATGTAACTTATGAAGCAGTTGCAGAAGGCGGCATTACTCGAACGCTTAACGTCTTTTATTGTCAGGATGCCGGTATTGTGGGACCTGTACGCTCGGCTCGAACTTACTTCCTAGATTTCATATCAGAATACGGAGACTATCCGCTTTATGCCCACGTAGGCGGAGCAAATACCCCGGGACCGGCCGATGCACTTGGACAAATCGATGATTATGGTTGGGGAGGATATAATGATTTAAATCAATTCGCCATCGGTTATCCAACCTATTGGCGTGATGATACAAGACAGGGGAATCCAAATGTCGCGACAGAACATACGATGTATTCAACTACCAGTAAATTGTGGGCGATAGGGGCACAAAGAGGTTTGACTAACGTGGATAAGAAAGGTGATTCGTGGGATACAAACTTTGTGAAATATTCATTTAAAGATGATGCTCCGGCAGTAACTTCGACGGCTTCGGATATTACGGTTCACTTTATGGGGGATTATGATGATTATGTGGTTGAATGGAAATTTGATAAAGCTACAGATTCGTATTTGCGTTGGAACGGCGGTAAAGCACATATAGATGTGGACACGAAAAAACAACTATCAGCTAAAGATATTATTGTCCTGCGTATGACCGAAGGTCAGGCGGATGACGGATACGAAAATAATCTGCATATGCTTTATGGAACTAAGGGTACAGGTGATGCGGAAATATTTATGGATGGTAAAGATATCAAAGGCACATGGAGCAAAGCCAGTCGAACCGGACGTTTACAAATTTATAACGCTAACGGCAATGAATTAAAGTTTAACCGCGGACACCTGTGGTTTGAAGTTTTAGGCCCCACTGAAGATGTAACGGTTAAATAATTCATATATCCCTCCTTTTCTTTTTAAAAGCAATAATTGTTAGATTTCATTGAAAATTTTAACATTTGTCATTGATTGGATTATTCGTTTATTTGTTTATTGGATTATTTTGATACTGGGTCTTCCATTTTTACTATATTGTGTATATAATGTACCCAAACAAAGGGTATGTTTAAAGATCTTATTACATCTAAATCCAGAATTGGCTTACTTGAATTTTTCCTCAAACAGCCAAATGAAATGTTTCATGTGCGTGAAATTGTCCGTCAAACCGGTGATGAAATAAATGCAATACGTCGTGAATTACTGTATTTAGGTAAGAATGGTATTTTGACTCGCGAACCGCGGGCAAATCGAGTCTACTTTTATTTAAATAAGCAATACCCTTTCTTTTATGATTTATTGGTCATGGGAGCCAAATCAATCGGATTGGGAAATGATGTCTTGGCAAATCGGGTAAAACTTGGCAAAATAAAGTATGCTATGTTTAGCGGCAGGTTTGTACGGCGTATGCCTGCTTCACAGGAGCATGTAGATTTTCTTATTGTCGGAACAATAGTTTTACCGGAACTGGCAATTTTAGTGAGAAACGAAGAAGCAAGATTAAATACGGAAATTAACTATACAGCTATGACGGAAGAAGAATTTAATTTCAGAAAACAACGTAAAGACCCATTCATCTCAGGCATACTCGCGGGTTCTCGCGTCATGATCATTGGCGATGAGGAGGCCTTGCTTGCATGAAAGGGCCATCCAGATTCCTGCTCGCTCTTATAATCCTCGTAACTTTATGGGCAGTCTCCATCAATTTACCCGATTCGATTAATGTTCCTTTTAACGTTAATAATGTTTTTCCTTTTCTTGTCCACGGGAAGACAACTCAGCCCAACCATACCTTAAAATTACCGAGTTTATCTAATATTTTTGGGTTATTCCATATTCAAAGTAATTATTCAATTAGAAGAGGTTTAGATCTTGAAGGCGGAACGCAAATTACTTTGCAGGCGAATATGCAGTCAATTCCGGTCTCGCAACGTGATAATGCGCTTGCATCGGCTCAGAAAGTGATTGAGAATCGGGTAAATTTTTACGGTGTATCCGAGCCGGTTGTTCAGACTGCAAAAACGAATAATAGTTACCGTATTGAAGTTGAAATTCCCGGAGTTACAGATGTGAATCAGGCGGTTGCCTTAGTTGGACAAACTGCCAAACTGACTTTTTGGGAAGAAGGGCCGGTTACCACAAAGACTGCTACACCTTCGGCCAATTTACCTTACGGAGTGTCGCAATTTTTGGGACCGAATGCGAAAGAGACTAATTTAAGTGGTGCGGATTTAAAAAGTGCCTCTGTCAGTTTTGACTCCCAATCAGGTGAGCCTCAAGTGTTGTTGCAGTTTACATCCGAAGGAACGAAAAAGTTTGCCGATATTACCAGAAGAAACGTCGGCAAATACGTGGCAATTGTGTTGGATAATATGCTTGTCAGCGCTCCGCGGGTAAATGAAGTCATTCCCAACGGTAATGCTTCGATTACGGGGAGTTTTACCACCGATCAGGCTAATTCTTTACAAATTCAGTTAAATGCCGGAGCTCTGCCCGTTCCTTTAACGGTTTTACAGCAGCAAACAATCGGTGCGACACTTGGTCAGGCATCGTTGCAAAAAAGTTTGTTTGCCGGAATTTTAGGCTTTGTAATTATCGTGGTATTTATGATTAGTCTTTATGGACGTTTAGGAGCGATCGCAAGTACGGCTTTGATTTTATATACTTTATTGGATTTAGGATTGTTTAGAACAATTCCTGTTACTTTGACTTTGGCGGGTATTGCCGGATTTATTCTTTCAATCGGTATCGCGGTAGATGCGAATATTCTTATTTTTGAACGTATGCGGGAAGAAATGCGCAGAGGTTATAGTCGGGAAAGAGCAATTGAACTTGGTTTTGCCAGGGCATGGACGTCGATCCGGGATTCAAACGCGGCCAGTATCATTACCAGTCTTATTTTGTTTTATTTTGGTACCGGTGAAGTCAGAGGATTTGCCTTAACGCTTTTTATCGGAGTTCTGGTATCATTATTCTCGGCGGTGGTAGTGACTAGGACATTGTTAAGGCTGACATATAAAACTAAATTAGAAGTAAAAAATTGACAGAAAAAATATAATTGTTCATTTTTTTGTCATCCCGGACTTGATCCGGGATCCAGAGGAATCTTTCTGGATTCCAGCTTTCGCTGGAATGACAAAGATAAATATTATGAATATAATTGATAAAAAATATTGGTATTTTTTGATTTCATTATTGGTAATTATTCCGGGATTAATTTCCTTATTTTTTTGGAGGTTAAATTTCGGCATTGATTTTACCGGCGGTTCACAAATTACATTTTCATTCAACCAGAAAGTTACCCCGCAAGTGATTAGCGCTACGGAGAAAGCCTTTACAAATAATAAGATACAAGTTGTTTCGGTACAGACTTCGCAGAACGGAATAATCGTCCGTACGCCGCCTATAAACGACAAACAAGATTTGGCGGTAAATCAGCAATTGATTCCGGCATTTGGGCCGACGTACAAACAGGAAGATTATGAAACAGTCGGTCCGGTAATCGGATCGGAAACTACAGCCAATGCTTTTAAAGCAATTGTTGTGGCCTCTATTTTGATTGTTCTTTACATAGCCTGGTCATTTAGAAAAGTACCGAAACCGGCCAGCAGCTGGCGATTTGGTATTTGCGCCATTGTCGCGCTTTTACATGATGTGTTGGTTTTAATCGGATTATTTTCTTTGTTTGGTCATTTTTTCCATGTAGAAGTAGATAGTTTATTTGTTACGGCAGTTCTAACGGTTATCGGATTTTCGGTTCACGATACGATCGTGGTGTTTGACCGGATCCGGGAAAATTTGTTGAAAAGCGGAAGCAGCGCTTTTACGCAAGTAGTGAATGATTCGATTCTCCAAACATTGAGCCGATCTTTAAATACTTCTCTGACAGCTATTTTGGTTTTGTTGGCATTGTTGATTTTCGGCGGAGACAGTGTCCGTTGGTTTATCGTCGCGTTGTTAATCGGAATTATAAGTGGAACTTATTCATCAATCTTCAATGCGTCTCCGCTTTTAGTTGTTTGGCAGGATGTAGAAAAAAGTAGAAGGAATAAGAGTTTAAACGGTAAATTAAATGTGCATTCAAATGGTAAATTGGCTGGAATAAAATGACAAATGCGCCGCAGGAAGTTGAATTGAAACTTCCGATTTCAAACAAAGAAGAAATTATTAAGAAGTTAGAAAACCTTGGGGCTGTTTATATTTCCAAATTTAAACAGAGTGATTATCTTTTTAATTCTGACGGATTTTTTGATTTCGCGATAAAAGATGAAGCGCTGCGTTTGCGATTGGAAAAATCAGAGGATGAAGAAAAAGTACATTTGACTTATAAAGGTCCGCCGAGTTTTTCTGCCGAGGGACATAAAATCCGCGATGAATATGAAGTGGTCGTTAGTGATTTTGAAACTACGAAAAATATTTTGTTAGCCATAAGATTTAAGGACACTGCACTAGTTGAAAAAGTAAGGACGACGTATCATTTAAATGATATTATCGTAGCAATTGATGAATTAAAATTTGGACTATTTATAGAACTTGAAGGCGACGCGAAAAAAAGTGAAGAATTACGTAAACAATTGGGATTGGGTTCTGTCACGCCAATTAAAAAAGGTTACATCTTTCTGCAGAGAGACTGGGAGGCAACACAAAAATGAATAAACAAATTACAGTGATCAGTGGGGCGTTAGTGCATGACGGAAAACTTTTGATGTCATTAAGGAATGAAGAGGGGAATGTCCTGCAGCACATATGAAATGGGAGTTGCCCGGAGGGAAAGTGGATTTCGGCGAGACTATGGAAGAAGCGTTGAAAAGGGAATTCCTGGAAGAAACGGGAAGAGAAATTGAAGTGGTGAAATTGCTTCCGTATGCAGGAGTGAATTATTGGGATTATGCATGGGGAAAACAGCAAACACTTTGTTTCGTTTTTCTGTGTAAGTTGGTAAAAGACGGCAAACCTAAAGTCATGGATCACCACGTAGCAGAAATCAAATGGGTTCCGATTGGAGAGGTGAAAAATCTATCCTGTCTCCCAGATCTGGAGAAAATTGTGGAGATAGTCAGCGGATCTTGACAAATACACAGAAATGTTATAACGTGTTATAACTATGGAGCAAAAAATTATTCAAGTGGGCAATTCAACCGGGGTTATTATACCTAAAGTTCTCCTCGAGCAAGCCGGTTTTGAAACCGGAACTCAAGTTATTATTGAAACTGATCCGCAAACTAAGTCATTGGTCATTCGTAAAAAAGGGAAGAAACAAGTTCGTTCTTCTTTAACCCCAGAATTTATGGATTTACTTAAAAAGGTAAATGAGCAATATGGTGATGCTTTAAAAGAATTAGCCCAAAAATAAAGAAACTGTGGATATTATTTATTTAACACTTGAGCAGATTATTCTTGTTCATGAGGATCAAATTGATAGATATGGCGGTTCACATGGAATAAGAGAGCTGTCATTATTAGAATCTGCAGTATTTCGACCTCAAACCACTTTTTCAAATCATGATTTATATCCAACAATTTTTGAAAAAGCTGCGGCATTGATACACGCATTAGCAAATAATCATGCGTTTATTGATGGTAATAAAAGAACGGCGGCGGTATGTATGATTATCTTTTTGTCAAAAAACAGATATGAATTAACAGCAACTCAAAATGAATTGGTTGATTTTATGCTTGATTTAGTTATTAAAAAATTCAATATAGAACAAATAGCTAAATGGCTGAAAAATAACTCAAGAAGAAGTATTTAAGAATTATTTTGTAGTGCAGGAATTAAGGGCGGTTTTGATTTCAGCCGGAAGTTGTCTGGTTGCACGAAGCTGTATGGCTAATTGCGTCAGTTGGTTTTCGGTATAATGACCGATCATATAATCAGCAGCGCAACTACAAGTAGAATTCGCTTGTTTACCCATCAGCGCGGCGCATTCGTTGACAAAAGCCTCCTTATACATAGTATTAAATTGGGCTGCAGTTTGTGTGGGAATTGTTGCTTGCGCAGAAGGGCTTGCAGCCGCAAGGGTAGGCGTCAACACCACGGGTGTAGTTTTTACAGCTGTTTGTGTAGGTTTGGCTGTTTTATGATTGCCTTGCATTAAAAAGATGCCGGCGATAACTACCACAACGACTATAATAATTATGATTCCTAAAGTTCGTTTAGATGAGCTCATTAGGCTAAGTATAGATCATGAAAATAAAATTTTCAAGAGCTAACTATGTAATTTTTCGCGGACTATGCGGCTAACTATTGAACCATCGGCTTTACCTTTGGTTTGTGGAACCAGAACTCCCATGACTTTGCCTAAATCCTGAATAGTTGTGGCTTTGGTTTGTTCAACCGCTTTTTCTACAAGCGTTTTAATTTCTTCTTCACTCATTTGCGCCGGCAAATAAGTCTGCAAAAGGTCTAATTCGCTTTGTTCTTTATCCACTAAATCTGTTCGACCTGCTTTGGTATATTCTTCAATTGAATCTTTGCGTTGTTTAGCTTCTTTTTGGATAACTGCCATGACGTCTTCTTCGCTTGCTTCGTATCCCGCGCCGCCTTTTTGTATCTCAAAATAAGTAATTGCCGAAATCAGCATACGCAGAACCGAAGTTTTTTCAGCGGTTTTCGCGAGCATGGATTGTTTAAGTTGATTTTGCAGATCTTGCTTGGTCATAATATGATTATAACACACTATTTTTGTTCGAGCGAAGTCGAGAACTGCGTGTTTAATTTAGTTCTTTAATCCGTTGCAAAAGATATTCTTTGGTATTTTTGTTTAAATCCTCATCAACTTCTTCAAATAATTTCTGTAAAATTTCGCCGACTTTTCGGCTCGGTTTAATATTTAATTCTTTCATCACGTCAGTACCATCAATGGCTAAATCATTAATTGAGAAAGGAGCAGGTTTGAGCTGATCTTCAATACGTTTTTTAAACTCTTTCAGTCTCCAGGATTCTGCAGTTTGTGTGCCGCTACCCAGCCGATCGCCGATTCGAACATCAATCATATCCTTGACATTCCCAACTCCTACTCTACGGATAAACCTGCGTACAGCCGCATCGGTAATGTGTTCATCTACAGTGAACATATGCCAGCGGATAAGCATGACAATTTTTTCTTTTTGCTTTTTGGATAATCTCAAACGATCGGCGATTTGCCCAGCCATTCTCGCGCCGACAATTTCGTGATTATGAAAAATGACCAAACCATTTTCATCCTTTCCTATGACTCTTGGTTTGGCAGCGTCGTGGATTAAGGTTGCCAGTCTGACAATCGGATCTTTGGATGGCGTATATTTTAATGCTAACAAATTATGATCGAACACATCTGTTGTATGGTGCCGGCCGGGTCTGACCATGGAAATTCCGATTCCTTCCAGAAGTTCGGGAAGAATATATTGTAAAAGTCCTGTATTGCGAAGTAGCAAGATACCTTCATAAGGATAATCGCTGGCTAAAATTTTCAGTAATTCATCCCGAATCCTTTCGGCGGAAATATTTTGTAATAATGCGGCATCTAACTGGATTGCCACAAGAGTTTTCGTTTCGATTTGAAAACTCAACTGAGTTGCAAAACGAATTGCCCGCATCAGGCGGAGGGCGTCTTCTTTAAAACGCTGATTGGGATCTCCGACCGCGCGGATTAGCTTATTTTTTAGATCTTGTTGTCCGTTGTATAAATCGACAATATTTGTCTTTAATTTCGTGTCATTAGTCGTTAACGATAAGGCGATTGCATTGATCGTGAAATCGCGGCGCTCTAGATCTTCTTCCAAGGTTTTTCCCCATTCGACTTTTTCCGGATGGCGATTGTCGGTATAGTTTTGTTCGGTACGATAAGTAGTGATTTCCAGAATACCTTTTTGTTCAGGTAAATGTTCTTCTAAGGGGATTCCCACTGTTCCGAATTGATTATCATAAAATCCGTCGGGGAAAAGTTTAAGAATTTCTTCAGGGGTGGCATTAGTCGTCATATCCCAGTCGGTGATCGTACGGTTGAGTAATAAATCTCTTACAGAACCGCCTACCAAATATATTTCAAATCCGGCTGATGAGATTTTTTTATACACGTCAATGATGTATGATGGGATACGTTTAGTTAAATCCATAGTTCTGCTATAGTATAGCATGCTGAAGAAAGTTATAAAGTTCATAAAGTTTGTAAAGTTATAAAGAGCAAATTGGGGAATTTATTATGAAAAAATGGGAAGTTAAATATAATGAAAAATATCCAATGACCAATGACCAATTTGGAGATTTGATAAAAATTCTTTTGCAAAATCGAGGAATTAAGACAGAAAAGGAAATTGAAGAGTTTCTCCATCCTGATTTGTCCACGGTTACGCCGGAAAGTGTCGGGATTGATTTGTCGCATCTTAAAAAAACTTTGAAACGTTTACAGAAAGCGTTTGATAAAAAAGAAGAAATTATTATTTTTGGTGATTATGACGTGGACGGCATTACCGGAACGGCAATTTTATGGGAAACCTTATATAGTTTAGGTTTTAATGTTTTGCCGTACATTCCACATCGGGTTGACGAAGGCTACGGGTTATCGATTAAGGGAATAGAAAATTTATTGAATAAATTTCCATGCACTTGTCATTCCGAACTTGTTTCGGAATCTATAGATAAAAAAAAGAAGATGCTGAAACGAGCCGCCTTTGGCGAGTCTCGCAACAAGCGGGTTCAGCATGACAATAAATGTTCGAGTGTTAAATTAATAATAACGGTTGATAACGGAATTGTGGCTAATGAAGCGGTTGATTATGCTAACAGTTTAGGGATTGATGTGATTATCACCGATCACCATTTGCCGGAAGGTAAAAAACAGCCAAACGCGTTGGCTATTGTTCACACAACAAATTTATGCGGTGCAGGAGTGGCATATCTTTTGTCGAAGGAGATTCGTTGCTTTGTCATTCCCGCGAAGGCGGGAATCCAGAAGAAGATCCTGAACCAAGTTCAGGATGACAATATTGATACGCATTTGGAGTTGGCAACGTTGGGTACAATTGCGGATTTGGTGCCATTGACAGCTGCGAATAGAACGATAGTCAAAATCGGTTTGGAAAAATTGCGAAAAACCAAACGCCCCGGACTGCTATCTTTGTTTGAAGAAGCAGCCATCGATCCGAAAGCCATCGGTACTTACGAAGTTGGTTTTATTATCGCCCCACGCTTGAACGCGGCCGGAAGGATTGAAAGCGCGATGGACAGTTTGCGCTTGTTATGTACGAAGGAAAAGAAAAAAGCTTTTGACTTGGCAACTAATTTGGGACGGGTAAATAGGCAGCGGCAGGAAATTATGAAGGAGGCGACAGAACATGCCATAGAAAAGATCAAAGATCAAAGATCAAAGATCAAAAAAATTATATTTCTTGGAGATAAGGATTATAATCCCGGAGTTATAGGTTTAGTTGCAGGAAAATTAGTAGAACAGTTTTATCGTCCGGCTATTGTTCTATCAGTCGGTGATACACATGCAAAAGCCTCTGTCCGTTCAATTGCGGGAGTAAATATTATTGAATTTTTGCGTACGTACGCCGATATGTATGTGAATGTCGGGGGGCATCCGATGGCGGCGGGATTTACGGTTGCTGTTGATAAAATGTCGGAATTGCAGGAAAAATTGGAAACTCTGGCCGAAAAATTGATCGGCGATGATTTATTGCAGAGAAGTTTAATGATTGATTGTGAATTACCACTTTCCGCGTTCTCACTTGATTTGTATAAGGCACTGCAGCAATTGGCTCCGTTTGGCATGAAAAATCCCGAGCCGGTTTTCGTAAGCCGGGGGGTAATGATTGAAGATATGCGGATTTTGGGAAAAGACGGAAAACATTTGAAGTTGAGAATCGGGAGTAGTGATCAAAGATCAAATAATCAGACTATCGACGCAATTGCCTTTGGCATGGGACATCTAGCGGAAAGTTTGAAGATCGGCGATATAATTGATATTGCTTATACTTTGGATGAAAATAAATGGAACGGAAATGTAAATTTGCAACTGAAAGTAAAGGATATCCAAATATTAAGCAAGCAATGATTCATTTATTGGTATTAGGTTCTCCTAATACACCGTAAAATTCAGAAAATTGTCTTCGGAGTGGGCAAGAAGACCATCTTTCAGCTGCTTCTGAGAGAAATGTAGGATTTGTTGTGCTGGGATCTTGAGTTTCTGTAAGAGCAGATTCTCCCCTTCGAATTTGACGAATTCGCTTTGCGTCCGGAGTCACCACAATTTGTTCTCCTGTTGGCAATGTTATTCCATAACTTATATTCCAGACAAGGTTATTGCTAGCCATTAATTCTTCTATTTCGGCTTTTCTTCGAGCAGCTTTTTCTTCAGCTTCAATTCTAGCAAAATCGGTTATAGTTTCTTTAGTTTCTATCATATTTTTACCCCAAAAAAAATCTCCTGCAAATGTAGGAGATTTGGTTTATACGCGCCAAACCCCCGTCACTTCATTTGAAAGCGGAGATTGTTATTTGAATGACAAATATATAAGATTTTCATAAGCCAAAAAGTATTGTATATTGCAGAGTTCATCTTGTCAAGAGCTACCAATACGTTGTAGAATGCAAAGTAACGTTATGAATAGAACATTAATTAAAAACACAGTTGCCTTAGTGGGGCAGGAAGTGAAGCTAAAAGGCTGGGTAGATACCAAGCGTGACCACGGAAAACTTACTTTTATTGATTTACGCGATCGTACAGGATTAGTTCAGTGCGTCGGGTTTGCTAAAATGGGCGAGCTGACGGTCGAATCGGTAGTTGAAATTACGGGAGAGGTTAAAAAAAGGCCGGAAAAGATGATCAATCCGGATCTGGCGACGGGTACGGTAGAGGTGGATGTAAAAAAGTATTCTGTGATTAATAAAGCCTCAGAATTGCCAATTCAAGTCGATGGCGATGGACACGATATAGGAGAAGAAGCACGTCTGCGTTTTCGATATTTGGATTTACGTCGAAAACGTATGCAAAATGTTCTTAAATTACGATCAGAATATTTTCATGCCTTAAGAGTGGCACTAATCGAAAAGGAATTTGTGGAAGTTGAAACACCAATTTTGACAAAGTCTACTATGGAAGGAGCGCGGGATTTTCTCGTTCCTTCACGTTTTCAACCCGGGAAATTTTATGCACTGCCGCAAAGCCCTCAGCAATATAAACAATTATTAATGGTGGCAGGACTGGAGCGTTATTTCCAATTTCCACGTTGTTTCCGGGATGAAGATTTACGTGCGGATCGAGGCTTTGAATTTACGCAGCTTGACCTGGAAATGAGTTTTGTAACCAGAGAGGATGTCATGCAGACAGTTGAAGATGTAGTGAAATCGGCGGTTAAAGTCGTAGGCGGAAAATTAAAAGACGAAAAATTTCCTATTTTTTCCTATAAAGAAGCTGTGGAAAAGTTTGGTGCCGATAAATTTGATTTGCGGACAGAGGCTGAGAAACAGGATGGCACGTTAGCTTTCGCTTGGGTAATTAATTTTCCTTTCTTTAAAAAAGTAGATCCGAAAGATGCGGCAGAAGTTCGCGACAGTAAAAGCGGCTGGACGTTTACGCATAATCCGTTCAGTATGCCGATTGCGGAACATGTTGATTGGCTTTTAAAAGGTGAACATATTGATGAAATTATTACCACGCAATATGATTTAGTTTGTAATGGTCTGGAAGTGGGTGGTGGAAGCATCAGAGCACATACGCCTGAATTACTTAAAGCTACTTATAAAATCATGGGTTATTCGGAAGAACAAGTACAAGCGAGTGTTGGTCATATGCTGGAAGCATTTTCGTACGGCGCACCACCGCATGGAGGAATAGCCTTAGGATTAGATCGGCATATAGCCATATTAGCCAATGAAACTTCCCTAAAGGAAGCAATTGCTTTTCCTATGACTTCAACCGGACGGACAGCTGTGATGGACGCGCCCGCAATTGTGAGTAAGGAACAATTAAAAGAACTTCAATTACAAGTAACAGCCAAAGAAAAATAGTTAGCTTCCTAAATAACAATTCATGAAAAAAAAGGAGAATTCCCATTGGTTTAAAAAAACAAAAACGTTTTTAAGTAGAGAAGATTTCTATATACGCTTATTATTAATTCCTTTAGTTCTGCTTGCCGTTTGTACTATTTTCGTTTTGCTTAATCTGCGGGTGCGTTTATTGGCAAATGAGCAGCAATTATCTCCATTGTTTTTGTCTTATACCATGCATGAATATCCCACGCTTGGTACTTTTTCCTCTCCTTATATTTCCGCTCAATCGGCGGCAATTTATGAGCCGGATTCCGCTGTTTTTCTTTATACGAAAAATTCTTCACTCCATTTTTCTCTCGCCTCGACTACCAAACTTATGACTGCCCTGGTGGCTTTAGATTATTTTAAGCTAAATTCTGTTCTGACTGTGCAGCGTGATAGCGTGGAAGGTACAGTATTAAATTTATACAGCGGAGAAAAATTCACTTTCTCAGATTTGCTTTACGCCATGCTTTTGAACTCGGCCAATGACGCGGCTTATGCCATTGCCGACAATTATCCCGGCGGTACGAATGCTTTTGTCAGTGCAATGAACACAAAAGCACACCAATTACATCTTTTGAATACTCATTTTAAAGATCCTGCCGGTTTGGAAGATGATGGTGATTTTACAACGGTGACTGAACTGGCACGTTTGGCAGGAACAGCATTGCAATCTCCGGTTATTGCGCAAGTAATTGATACAAAAACTAAATTGATTAGCACAACTGACGGGCTTATTAGTTATCCTTTGGAGAATTTAAATCAATTGTTGGGTCTTGACGGAGTAATCGGCATGAAAACCGGAACTACGGAGGGAGCGGGACAAGTTTTAATTACCGCCAAAAAGGAGAATAATCACGTTTTTATCATAGTCGTAATGGAAAGTACAGATAGATATGCAGATACTTGGGCATTACTTCAGCTTATTGACAGTAAAAGTCAGTTTATAGATCCGTTGGCGTTGCTGAAGCAGTAGAAATTAAAGCATCGTTTATAGCCGAAACGTAGGCTGTAAAATTATTACCACCCTGAAAAATATAAATAGGCATAAGATAATCTTGGTCTGTTTCTCCAAGATAATATCCCAAATTGACCGTTCTAACGTCCACAGAATTTGATCCGGTAAAGGAAGGCGTTATATAACCATTTCCGGCTTCAAGTTCGGCGTAGGCTTGATCTGGAGTCTTTAAAGGGTAGGTAGAACCGCTTGTCATATCAATTTTATGATGAACAAAAGTAGCCTGGGCAACTTGAGAAGCAGTATCTCCGCCGGTAATTAAAATATTCATGGTCGAGTCGGGGAAATTGGGATAATAAATGGTATAACCATTGATTGCATTTTGGAAGAAATTCGTTTTAACCGCCATAACATTTTCATTGGCTTGCGCCGGGCGAATAATACTATTTTCGATTACATAATCGGTAGTTTTGGTTAAAGATGAATCAAGATCGTCCGGTAAAATATTCATACTAGTAATTAGATTTTGTGATTGAGAGAGCGCGTCTTGGTCAGATGGAACATTGGTTGCGCTTAGAACAGCAGGATTGGTTAAATATTGAGAAATTATGTGGAAATTATAAGTATTAATATCCATAGTCAGAGATCTGGACAAAGGATCATTCGTGCTCCACTGATATAAAGTGTCGGTAATTCTTTGCTCAACAACCGGTTTTGTATTATCGCTGGGATCTACAAATCCCGCGGCTAAAGCTTTATCTCTGGCATCTTGTAAACTGGTTAATGAAGGCTGGGGATGGATAATTTTATAAACATTGATAAGAGTTGGAACAATTTCCGCTTGATTAGTTGTCGGGTCAATAATGCTGACCTTACCGTTAATCGTGTCAAGAGTATAAGTTAATTGTTGACTGACCGCACTTTTCGGGAAAGGAATGGAAGGAAGTATGCCGTAATACATGGTTGGACCAATCGGCTTAGGTTTAAACAAGATGCCTTTAAGTAGGTTAAAAATAGAAATTAAAATAATGAGAGCAATTAAACCGATTACTCCCCATTTAAAAAGTTCTCGGATATCATCGGTGACTGCGTGTAATGACCACATATCTTGAGTATACGGAATGCTTGCGCTACAATGCAAGATGAATGAATAATAACTATCGTCTACGAATAGCTCCTTCACCAACAGGTTACCCGCATATAGGTACAATTTATCAGGCGCTGTTTAATTATGCCTTTGCGAAAAAACATGACGGATCATTTGTCGTCCGGATTGAAGACACAGACAGGACGCGTTTTGTGGAAGACGCGGAAGCAGTAATTTTTAAGGCCTTGGATTGGTTCGGTTTAACAGAAGACGAAAGTCCGCGAAAAAAAGGTGAGTTTAGCCCGTACCGTCAGTCCGAACGATTGGATATATATCACAAATATGCTCAGGAATTAATTGATAAGGGGAAGGCTTATTTTGCCTATTATCCGCGCGTTGAGGCAGGAGTGAAAAAAGATTATTCCGCAGTGCCGCAAGAGTCAGTTGAACCGGTGAATGTTCCGGAAGCGCCTAAGTCGGTAGCGAAAATGCTGAAAACAAAAGATTGGGTTTTAAGAATGAAAGTTCCCCAAGAAGGTGTAATAACGGTTAAAGATGAAATCCGGGGTGAAATAGTTTTCGACGTAAAACAGGTAACGGAACAAATATTACTTAAATCAGACGGTTTCCCAACTTATCATTTAGCCGTAGTTGTGGATGATCATTTGATGCAAATAAGCCATATTGTCCGGGCAGAAGAATGGATTTCTTCACTTCCCAAGCATAAATTGTTATATGAATATTTTGGTTGGCAGATGCCGCCAATTTACCATACGGCAACGCTTCGTAATCCTGATAAATCTAAGTTGTCCAAACGTCAAGGTCACACCAATGTTAATTGGTTTAAAGAAGAAGGATTTTTAGCGGAAGCTGTTTTAAATTATTTGGGACTTTTGGGCTGGAGTCATCCGGAAGGAAAAGAAATTTTTTCTTTACAGGAATTTATCAATTTATTTGATCTTAAAGATATTCGTCCGATTGCGCCGATTTTTGATTTGACTAAAATGAAATGGGTAAACGGTGAATATATTCGTAAAATGTCTATTGAAGAATTGGAAAAAAGATTAATTCAGTTTGACAAACGTAATGAAGACAATTTTGCTGCAAAAGTATTTCATCAGTTGGTCATATTTGCCCAGTCGAGAATGGAAACTCTCAAGGATTTTACTTCACTTGCTCAACATTTTGTAAGTGGATTTACGCCCGAGGCCCTTAAAGAGTATACAGAAATTGCGCAAAAATTAAACAGTGAATTACAAAAAATTGACGACTGGAATTCTGAGGATATTATGTCTTCACTGCGTGAGATTTTATTGCAATATAAAGTAAAAATGCCGGTTTTGTATACAATTTTTACAGGACAACCTAAGGGCTTGCCTTTGCCGGAATCCTTAGTTATTCTCGGAAAAGAAGAGACATTGAAGCGTTTAGCTGCCTATGTATAATTCGATTATTCTTTTTATTGCCCGAATACTTTCAACTGTCCTTCATCCTTTTCTTTTATTTCTGCCTGTTCCGTATTTTTTGGTTTTACATATCACCAATAATGTGGAATCAGCGATAAAATGGACATTTTTCTCCTGGATTTTTATTTTTTCGGTTGTGGTTTTTGTTTTTTATGAAGTTCAAAGAGGAAGATTTAGTAATTATGATATCTCCAAGCAGGGCCAACGATCGCGATTTTTTCTTTTTGTGGGGCTGATGACAATTATTTATATTTCCTGTCTATTTTTACTGCATGGACCCTTGGAAATGGTTATAGTTACCTTCGGCAGCCTTTTAGGATTATTACTTTTGGATATTATAAATAAATATGTAAAGGCAAGTATTCATGTAGCATCGGTCTCAGCCATCTTATTATCATTTGTAATTTTAAACGGGTTCTCATTTATTTGGTTATTGTTATTTATTCCGCTGGTTGCTTGGTCACGGGTAAAACTGAAGAGTCATACAGTTTTGGAAACAATTACCGGTGGTCTATTTGGGATATTATTAACTATTTTGGTATATGTTATCATTGAATATGTATTTAAATATTAATATATGATTGATTTACCTCGTTTTAAACATTCATTTGGTTACGCGATGGAGGGCATAATATTTGCCTTTAAGCGGGATCAGAATATTCGTATTCATTTTTTCGTTGCCTTACTTGTCATCTTTTTTAGTTTAGTACTGGATGTAAATCCGTTTGAAATGGGAATCTTGGGGATAATGATTTTATTTGTTATCGTCACGGAAATGATCAATACGGTAATCGAGAATATGGTTGATTTAATTACCAAGGAACATCACGAAGAAGCCAAACGTGCTAAGGATGTGGCTTCCGGTATGGTTTTATTAACCGCCAGTGGCTCCATAATCGTGGGTATTTTAATTTTTCTCCCGCATATTTTGCGGTTATTAAATATCATTCACTAGAAGAGAATTTTTTGCCTAAAGATGCTATAATTTATCAAGTTTTATATGTCAAATTCCCGAATAATAAAAGCCCCAAAGAAATTTATTCTTCCACCAAATTTATCAGATTATAATTCTTATTTTAAAAATTTTTCATTAAAAAATGAAGAAAAGGAGATTGATTTTTTTCCGGATGGCAGACTAAATGCTGCTTATAACGCAGTTGACAGACATGCAAAAGGAAAAAAGAAAAATAAAACAGCATTGCTTTTTAAAGGAGTAAATAATGAACATGAAAAGTATTCATTTAAAGAGCTTTCTAAATTAAGTAATCAATTCGCCAATGTTTTAGTTGAAAATAAGGTTAAAAAAGGAGATAGAGTTTTTATTTTTCTCCCTCCCATACCGGAAAGATATGTCGCCTTTCTAGGAATATTAAAAGTTGGAGCTGTTGCCGGTACACTTTTTTCAGCTTTTCAGGAAATGGCGCTCTTGGATCGTTTATTAGATAGTAAAGCCAAAGTAATTATTACAAATGCTCAGCTTTTTCCCCGACTGGAAAAGATTTGGAATCAACTGCAGAATTTGGAAAAAATAATTATTGTTGAGAGAGGTACGGAGGTTTTGCCTAAAGTTGAAAATATTCTTTTTTATAACCAAGAAATGGCAAAAGCGAAAGAAACTTTTGAAATTGCTCATATGCAAAAGGATGATTATTCTTATATTCTTTATACTTCCGGTACGACGGGTAAACCGAAAGGCGTAGTACATGCGCACTACGATATTTTGCAAGCCATATTGACGACAAAATATGTTCTTGACGTGCAAGACAAGGATATTTATTGGTGTACGGCTGATTTGGGTTGGGTAACAGGCGTAGTTTATGGTCTGTTGGGCATTTGGGGATTGGGTGGCACACAAGTGATTTTTGAAGGAAGGTTCTCTCCGGAGGTGTGGTATCAAGTGATTCAGGATTTTAAAGTGACTGTTTGGTATACGGCTCCCACGGCTATTCGGATGTTGATGGGCTCAAATGTTGATTTAAAAAATTATGATCTTTCTTCTCTTCGTTATATTGCCAGTGTAGGAGAGCCACTTAATCCCGAAGCAGTCTGGTGGTCAAATGAAAAATTAGGATTAGCCTTTCATGATACCTGGTGGCAAACAGAATTAGGCGGAATTTCCATTACAAATTTTTCGGTTTTAGATATTAAACCGGGTTCAATGGGAAAACCTTTCCCAGGAGTTATTGCGGCTGTGATTGATGAAGAAGGACACGAGTTGCCGCCTCATAAAGAAGGAGATTTGGCCATCCGTCCGGAAACTGTTTCATCTCTGATGAAAACAATTTGGGGAAATAGGGAGAAATTTGACTCATATTTCTCTCATGGTTGGTATATTTCGGGAGACAGAGCGTACATAGATGAAGATGGATATTTTTGGTTTGTCGGCAGGGCAGATGATGTAATTAAAACCATGGGAGAAAGAGTGGGACCGTTTGAAGTTGAAAGCGCATTGGTTAATCATCCGCAGGTAGTTGAAGCAGGTGTAATTGGCAAGCCGGATCAATTGCGGGGAGAAATTATTAAAGCCTTTGTGGTTTTAATGGAAGGAATTGAAGGATCGGAAGAATTAATAGGAGAATTAAAGCAGCATGTGAAGAAAACTTTGGCCGGTCATGCCTATCCGCGGGAAATTGAATTTATCAAAAAACTGCCGAAAACGCGGTCCGGAAAGATTATGCGGCGCGTTTTAAAAGCGAAGGAATTAGGCCTTCCCGAAGGAGACACCTCAACTTTGGAAGAGTACTAAATTCTTACGTGACAAGTGAAATTTATTAATATATACTCTTTTTTATGGACAAACATGATGGAAAATTAGTCATTAAAGATATAAAAGTTGGGAAAGGGCCTGAAGTTAAAACCGGGGATCATGTGGTTATGCATTATGTGGGAACTTTGGAAGACGGGACTAAATTTGATTCTTCTTATGATCGCGATGTTCCGTTTGAAACACCAATCGGTGTGGGCTATGTCATAAAAGGTTGGGATATGGGCGTGCCGGGCATGAAAGTCGGCGGCAAGCGGAAATTAACTATCCCTTATCAACTAGGTTATGGAAAGTATGGAGTGGAACCGAATATTCCCGGATTTGCGACTTTAATCTTCGAAGTTGAACTTCTGCAAATAAAATAGTTAGAACGAGTGGATGATAACTACGGCCAGCGCTTCAACCATAACTGCCAGGAGACAAGCAGAAATAAAGAGAATAGAATTTAGTAAAAATAAGATTAAACCTCTATTCATGGCACATTCATTTTGAAAAAATTTTATAGTGAAAAAATGAGAAAACGGTGGGGAAATTATAAGAAAATGACAAGAAAGAGAATTTTATTCTTCTAAATAGTTATAGAGAGCTCTCATCTAATGGTAGTCAGATCAGCTTTGTGCTAAAATATAAGTGTGGTTTTAGATAACTTTGATTCTATAAGAGCTAAACGTATAGCGGAAACATTTAGAAGGAAGAAAATTGATAATTTTAAAAAATGGCGAGATGAGAGAAGGAAGTTGGGAATTATTCCAAATTATTTACCATTGATAAGGTCAAAAGATTTGGCTGAATATATTGGAGTTGTACTTGGGGATGGAAATATTAGTAATTTTCCAAGAACAGAAAGATTAATAATTGTTGGGAATTCAAAGAATACCGGTTTTATTCGTCGGTATAGCTTACTGACTCAATTGATCTTTGGTAAAACTGCAACAGTTTCGAAAATGTCAGGTGTTAATGCAATTAGAATGAGTATTTATCAAAAGTATTTATCTAAAAGATTAGGTATTCCAAGTGGCGACAGAGCTAACTATAATTTTGAAATTCCTAAATGGATTTTAAGTAACAAAATATATATTATTAGTTTATTAAAAGGATTATTTGAAGCAGAAGGGTCTTTGTCTATTCATAAAGGAACATATACATATAACTTTCAGTTCAAAAATAGCAATCAAAGTTTATTGAAAGCTGTGACAGACAGTTTGCTATATTTAGGTTATCATCCTGAAGTGAGAGTAAATTGTACTAGATTAAGAAAAAAGAAAGAGGTAGAATCATTTAGGCAATTAATTAAATTTAGGGAATATTAAACATTGCGGAGTCGTATAATGGTAGTACGCATCCCTCTGGAGGATGTTATCTAGGTTCGAGTCCTAGCTCCGCAGCTAACTTGCCCTGATTAGACAAATATGCATCGTTTAGCTTGATACACTGGGCTAATTTAGGTGTTCCAGAAAGTATTTCCGCATAGGTTGGCGCTTCGTCGAATAAAACCCCGAAATATGCTGCTTTTTGTACTGAATCCGTGCCTAAAATGAGCAGTTCTTCCATGTGTTCCAGAAAATATTTGATGTAGGCCATAACTACCTTCATATCTATTGGCTGTGCGTCAACTACCTTCTGTTTCTCACCTAAAAGATCTGTGAGCTGCTGCTCTGTTGTTATCAATTCCTGCTCCATATACTTAATCGCAACTTCAGAGGTTAAAAACTTTATCTTATCAATTGTCTGCTTTGCCTGTGTTTTCAGTTGTGTAATCCTGTCATCAATTGTAACGTGGTCTTTTACTACTTCAATATTTCGCTTTTCCCATTCAGTATTGACATTATTTACCAGAGCATCAATATATCCATCTGCAAGATGAATATTCTTCACAAATTTAAATATTGCGTCTTCAAAGTCCTTCTTCGGTACACGTAAATAGTGCCCACGCTTATTACAATGGTAAGCTGGATAGTATTTTCCTAGTCGTCCTCTTGAAGCACTGCCAAAAAACGGTTTTTCACAATGCGGACACAATACATATTTTCTATACGGAAAATCAGGATTTCGTACGCCCTTTTTCAGCAGCCATTCCGGAGTCGCCTTTTTATGTATTTTTACCTCTCCGTTTTCTTCTGAAATAATAATTTTGCCATTATTTGCCTTATTGAACATATCTATTGAAACTAATCCCTCGTACTTTGCCTTTACACGCTGATTTGCCGTCCATTTTTCCATACTTACACCGGCATAGATCGGATTTTGGATGAACCGCCAAAAACCTTTGATATTTAATGGGTTTCCACCGTGTTCTTTTTTGATTTTTGTTTTATCGTGTGCATCTCTGATGTATTTAACTCTGGTTATAAAACCTAATTTGTTAATCTCATCAACGATTTGATGGTCGTTTAGTGTTCCATGACACCGGAGTTCAAACATTTTTATTATAAACTGTGCTTCAGTCGGATGAGGCTTTAGGATACAGCGTTTCCCGTTAGGTGTTTCAATTTTTTCGATCACGTAGCCGTAAGGCGCTTCTCTGACCCAATAACCCATACGGGCATAGCGAATTTCAGCTCCGATCATTCTTGACATAATATCCCGCATCTCGTCTTTTGCCCGTTCTGCTTCTAATATTTCAGCTTTTTTCGTAGGTGAATATACACTCCAATCAAATGCGACTCCTAAATGCTCCAAGGTGTTAACTTTTTGCGAGCTGATAATGCCATAGATGTCGATAAGCTTTATATTGCATTGGTCAAGCTGCATCTTTAAGAAATCGTAGGAATACGATCCTCCTCTGGTAAACCGGTCGATGGATTTAATAATAAAGAGCTGAATATTATTATTTGGATGTTTACAATAATTGACTGCCTCCTGCATCGGCTGTTGTTCTTTCGAGGCAGACTCCATAAAAACAAAGAATTTTTTAATCGTAATATTGTGAGTTTGAGCAAATCTTTCTAATTGTTCTTTTTGGGCTTCGGGAGAATCCCCATCCGTTCCTTGTTTGGTTGAAGAGACACGGATAGCAGCTACAGCATTTTCAGGATTTGACAGGATTGGATTCATATTATTTCAGTTGAATTTTGTTTTTTAATATTACACAGCCGTTTCTCTGATCTTCCAGCATTTTATCGATGATAAGGTTAGCCAAAAAGCGGATTCTTTCATCTAGTGAGAGTGTCGAAGTAACGGGGCGAGTATTTGATTTCTTGTTCAAACTACCTTTTAATCTAGCCATATCTTAATTATCCTTACAAGGATAATTATACTATCCCTGTAGGCATAATGTCAAGTAAGAAAATGGACAGAAATATGCAATATCGCTAATGCTTGAGATGTTTTTAAGAAGACTAAATAGTAAGTAGTCTAAATCATACTATAGCCCAATTTAGGCTGGTATATTGGGTAATTTCGATGTATTATAGTGCAGAGGTAAAT
>DATKGO010000052.1:0-13197 GCA_035510695.1 Patescibacteria group bacterium
TGCCGTAATAATTAAAAATAAAATATTAATTATTAAATATGTTAATAAAACTCTTTTTGTTTTCCCGTGTTGCAACCATCTCGCAAGAAAGTAAATAAAGGAAAATACAAATACATAGAAAAAAATCTGTAAGTGTCCGGCTAATAAAGAACAACTCAACGAAATCAGATATAGCCAATGCCATTTATAATTTATAATCCATAATTTTAAATTTTGAATTTTGAATTTTGAATTTTTTAAGACATTAAAATTAGAAAAGATTTTATCTATAGATAATAAAATTAAAGATAGCCACATGCCTGTCTGCACTATTGTCCCCCATTCCAGCCAAGTAGTATTAAAGCCTGATAGAGCAAAAGCAATTGAACCAAATAAAGATGCTGTTTTTGCTATTTTAAGATTTCTTAAATAGAAATAAAGAAATAAACCAGCAAGCATTGGCTGAAGAATAATAAGTAATGTCCAAGCATATGTAAAAGGTAAAACAAAGAAAAGGATATTTAGAGGATATAAAGAGGCAGACTGAATATTTCCTAACAATGGCTCACCGGCTCCGTTATATGGATTCCAAAGCGGAAGTTGTAAACTTTTTTCTATATTTACAGCAATTTCCCGCCAAGGATATTGTTGACGCAGCGGATCTGTAATTAGAAAATTTTTGAAAGGATATCCGTGAGGATATTGATTGGCAAAAAAATCTATATATGGATGATATAAACCTACGATGGCGTCTGAAGGAATCGGCAATTTGGCTTTAATTACCGTATCCTTAAATAAAACGAGAGTTAGAAGTAAAAGGATTAAAAACGGAATAAATTTATATATTTTTTTAATCATAGAAGTGATTGGAGTTTTTGCTGAAATTCTTTTGCTGAAAATTGTTCCGCTTTTTCTTTTGCTTGAAGCGATAATTTTTCCCACATTTTTTTATCTTGGATAACCGAAACTGTTTTTTCTTCCAATTCTTCAAGTGTTAGCCAATATAAACCATTCTCATTATTTTCGACAATCTCTTTTTGTCCTCCGGCAGCGAAAATAATCGGCACACATCCGGCGCTCATAGCTTCAACCGTCGCAATACCGAAATGTTCCGTTCGTTCAGGATGTTTTTCAATATTTTCTCCAAAACCTGCACCGTGCCAATAAATTTTGCTTCTATTGTAGAGACTAATTAATTCTGTACGGGAAACATTCGGCATTAATTCAATCGGAAAATCACCCACTTTTTTTTTAAGTGAATTTAAAAATTCTTTATCACTATCTAAAATCCCTCCCGCCAAAATTAATTTCCACTCGGGCATCTTCTTTGAAAATTTAATAAAAATATCAATAAGTACATCCTGTTTTTTCGCATTCATTGAAGCGGTAAATCTGCCAACTGATAAAATAATATTCTCCTTCTTAATTCCTTTTTCAAACACACTTTCGGCAGCCGGAAAAACAACCAATGAATCTTTGTTAAAAGTTCTATCAATATGTTCTTTGGTAAATAGAGAATTACAGATAATTTTATTAATTTTTAATAATTTAATTTTCGTTAAAATTCCCGGTTTCACCCAATCCACCGGATGCTGAAACATAAGTACATTTTTTTTCGCAAAAAGAAACGGAATACTACCATCACTGAGATAAATTATTAAATCATACTTATTTGTTAGCAAAAATTTTTCCAGCAATGAAGTTTTTTTATTGAAGACATTACCCGCAAACGAAACATTCTCAATATTTAATCCGAAACGTTCCTTAGCCTGTTTAACAATAAACTCTTTTTGTTCCTCCGGCCAAAAAAAAGCTACGTCATGGCTTTGGGAAAAACATACTGCGGCATCAAACATGTATTTTTCACCACCGCCCAATGTATCTAAATAAGGATCATATAAACCAATTCTCACCCTTCTATTGTAGCAACAATTTTATTTGCTTGCATCCTGTTACTCATGTGCTACAATTAACCTATGTCTGATCAATTTCTAACCTCATTGCAAGGCCAAATACTTTTCGTACTTCTGTACCTTTGGACCATATTCTGGAAGGGTCTAGCTCTTTGGCGAGCCGCAAAACAGGGACAGAAGTATTGGTTTGTGGCACTCTTAATCGTAAACTCAATTGGAATCCTGGAAATTGTATATCTTTTCCGCTTCGCTACAAAAAAATTGACTTGGCAGGAGCTAAAATCTTACTTCAGTAATCTTTCATTAAATAACTTCAGGAAAAAATAATTTGCGGTTCAAACAACAGCTTCTTACTTTTGTTCGTTTTGTTTCTCCCAAAGTTTGGCGTAAGTGATAAAAATACTAAATGACTGATAGATACTTTCTATAAGACCCGCAGTGCCGGCTTTATAGCCTTTTTGTTGCACATAAGAAGCATAAAAAGCACTTAGCATAACACGCGGAAATCGCCACCAAGTCATAGCAGGATGATTTGCGTTTAACCGCAGATTGGCTTCGGTTTCCGACCAGAGATTTGTCTTTTCCACCATGCTCTCAAGATCTCTATGCGAAAAATGTAAAATATATCCTTCAAGTTCTCCTATCTCTCCTTTAACTTTCGCGGTTTCGTGTAATTGTCCATACCAATGATCTAATGCCTCTTTTTTAAATAAACGCTCTAATTTCTCAATGTATGGCCAAAGATGATTACCTAAATAATAATTCTGCCGCTGTATTCTATAAGCACTGAATACCTCTCTTTGAGCATCAACTATTGACTTAATAGACTGTTGAAGTTGTGGAGAAACACGTTCATCAGCATCAATATATAATAACCATTTTCCTTTTGCCTTAGACTTCCCCAAATTTCTTCTTTCGGCAAAACTCGAAGATATATCTTTAAAGACCTTAGCTCCTGCCCTTTCGGCTATTTCAGCTGTTCGGTCAGTTGATTTACTATCAATCACAACAACTTCATCACAAAAAGAGAGTGAATCCAGACAATCCGCAATCATATTTTCTTCATTTTTGGTCAATACAATGGCGGATAGGTTAATCATTTTATTCTTCTTTTCAATCTAAAAATAAACTTTCTTAGAGGATTTCTGGTTTCTTCAATTAAAGTCGCGTATAACCAAAACTTAAACTCTTTAGAACTTTTTCTAATTTCATTATTTACCTTATTAACAAAATTTTCTTCATTGTATTGCACGAATCCGTGTTTTTCCCAAGCCTTCAAAACAACCAATTCAACATAAAAGGCTTGCAGGATACTTAAAGCCAATCCATGAAAGCCGTCTTTATAACCTTTTTGCAAAAAAAATGTTTTTAGAAAATCCCCAATTGGTAAACCGATAGCATCCTGCCAATGAAAAATCGTATGTTTTTGTACGAATTCTTCCGCTTCATTTTCAGTATAAATTTGATTCATCTTTTGGATATATTGAGAAATGGAACTATAATTTTCGTGATACAATGGAGATGTTAATTTGGCAGTTTGTCCGTCAACTTCAATCGGTTTATGAACAGACTGCTTAACAAATCTTCCTTTACCGCGTTTAAATAAACGCAGCTGGTAATCCGGCCACCACAAAGAATGCTGAATCCACTTTTTAAAGATAATATTTTTACGCGGAATCCAATAACCAACATTTACATCATCTTTTTTCTCCAACACAGATAAAATTTCATCTTTCAATTCCGCAGTCACTCGTTCATCCGCATCAATATTTAATATTAAATCCTTACTCGCCTTCTCAAAACCAATATTTTTTTGATAATCAATAGCTAGTGGGTTATTCTCTTGAGTAATTATATGCTTAGTATATTTCTCGGCAATGGAAGCTGTTTTATCAGTTGATCCGTTATCGACCACAATTATTTCATCGGCAAACTTTACAAATTCCAAACAATCCTTAATGTTTTTTTCTTCATTAAAAACCGATATGACGACAGACAATGTTCTTTTATTCATTTTTTCTTCTTATATTTATAAAATCTTTCTTCACCTCGTCATGGGCAAAGGAATAAAATATAGCGCAATATATTAATCCTGAAATTATAATTACCAGAACTAAAGTAATAATATCATGAACAAAGGCCCTCTCCATAATATAAGTAGCTATTCCCATAACTATAGTTACGCTTAAAGGCAAAATAATGCTTTTCCAGAAGGAAAACATTACAACTTTCTTCACTAAATAAATTGTCACAACAATGGTCAGAGTAACAATAAATGATGCCAGAGCTACACCGTTATAGCCATACAAATGTATCGCCAGAGGCGTAAGTATCCAGGTTAAAATTGTCCAAAAAACCATAAGTTGAAGAGTTACTTTTACTTTTCCATTAGAATCGAGTACATTTACAAGTATACCCGACATTGAAGAAATCATAGCATTCAAACTGAAAAATACCAAGGAAAACAAAGCCGGTTCCCATTTATTATGCCATTTCGGATAATAAGCGATAATATAAGGCGAAATCAGAATTAAACCGGTAAGCAGGGGGAACATACAAGCTGAAACGTAAAATAAAGACTTTTCAATCGCTGTCCTTAACAATTTAGTATCATGCTGAATTCTGGCATAACTGGAAAACGTCACCTTCGTTACACTGTCGACAATAAATCGGTAAACAAAGAAAGACAAACGCTGGGCAAATCCGATATATCCGATATCAACGTAAGATAAAAATTTGGTTAAAATTACTGTCAAAAAATCATCTTTTATCGTCGCTAAAATATTTTTCGCTTGAAATTGAAGACCGAAACGAAGATGCCGCAATGATGAACGGGAAATTCCAAAAGCCACCGGCCAGGGAGCCAAATAATAATAAATGGGAATACTGATAAAACCGGCTGCCAAAAATGCCCAGGTATAACTGTTTAATCCGAACTTGGACAAAACCAAAATAATTAATACAATATTAAAAGCTAAAGACTCCGCTATTTGAGGAAGTATCACTTTATTAAATTGAATTGTCCGCTCAAGCAAAATTGAAGGAATTGTTTTAAATGAAGAAAGAAAAATAGAAAAAACCAAAGACAGAAGCAAATATATCCCCGCCTGACTCAGATGAAAAAAAGATTTAAAAAAAGGATTTAGTAAAAATACTATAAGAAAAATAAACAATGTAAGAAAAAATTGCAAAGTAAATGTGGTGGTAAGATCTTCTCTAACTAGATCGTCTCTTTTTTGTACCAAAGCGGCACCAAAACCAAAATCGGTAATAAAACTGATCACTCGCTGGATAGCAGTTACGGCAGTATAAATACCTATGTCTTGTACGCTGAGTTTTGAGGCAATTAACACGAAAGCAACGAAGGAAACTAATTGTAATAAAAAAGTCCGTGAAGTCAAGGCAAATATTCCGTAAACACTGCGCTTGGTAACATCTAGGGCATTAACTTCTGTAACATCCGCAACATCTAAAGTATCAACGTCGTTGTTCATAAGGATTTATTCTTCTCTTTTTTTAACTTCACCCACGGCCTCGTACGCAATAGCCTATACATACTTTCCAAATCACCGGTAATGGTTTTTAATAATTGCACTGTTGATCCCGGATTATCTATCCAATGTACCGGTTCTTCATAAATCTTATATCCGCTTTTTTCTCCCACAATTAAAAGTTCTCCGTCAAAAAACCAACCATTATCGACAATATAAGGAATAAGATCCGTAACTACACTTCTGCTTACGGCTTTAAATCCGCACTGAGCATCGGAGAAATGGGTACCGAATACCATTTGAATAAATAGGTAATTTAATGCTCTAGAGGTAATCTCACGCAGTAAAGTCCGGCCTTCCACCAGTGCTCCTTTCTTCAGCCTTGTTCCAATAGCTATATCATATCCGTTTTCCAATTCTTTAATAATACGCGGCAAATGTTTCAAGTCAGTAGACAAATCTATATCCATATACGAGCAATAATCGCATTCTGAATTTCTCCAAACTTCTTTAACTGCTCTGCCTCTTCCTTTCTGATCTAAGCGAAAATGAGATACTTCTTTATATTTCTTAGCTATCGTTTTTGCAATATCGGGAGTTCTATCGTTTGAAGCATTATCGGCAATTGTAATATGCCAATTATATTCGCTCATATTTTCTTTGCAAAAGGCCACAACCGTATAAACGTTTTTTTCAAGCTCTTTTTCTTCATTATAAACGGGAAGAGTTATTTCAACTGAAGGTTTTTTTCTCTGTATCGGCATACGATTCCTTTCTGATTATTGTTATTATAACAATAATTAACACAGCTATACCAGTAAGAGATATAAAATTGGCTATATTTTCCATAAAAGTTGACATGAAGATGAATCTAACCTGCTGAGAGCCTGCGGGAAGACTAAGTAAATATCCGTTTACATCTGTTTCGGGCACAATACCAACATTGTTTAGAAATACTTTCCAGCCTGGAAACGGAGCAAGATGTACTAAAATTTTCTGAGTTTTTAGGGAATATGTCGTAAATTCGATGTTATTTGCGCTCTGCTTAAGATTCTTGACTAAAATTTGACTGCTACCTGAAATCAAATTATATCTCAATGCCTCAGTTTTATTATTTGGTTTATAAAACTCCTGCGGCATATATTCATCGGAGGTTTTAGAGGTAGTCCAGAGTAAATTTGTTCTATTCAAATAATAACTGTCTGTAACGGAATAGATTGTCTGCGGACGGAAAAGTTTTGCATCGGTAAAAAATGTAACGACAATAATTAATAAACACATAATGGACAATATATAAGGTTTAAATTTAATTCCTGCAAATAATATCTCAAAAATATAAATACATAATCCACCGGCCAAACTAATGAAAAATATAATTAAAATTAAAAATCTCCAAGGAAATTGGAAAAACGACATAAAAGAAAACGCATCCCAAAAGGCAACAGACATCTGAAGTGTCAGAAAAATTGATAAAATTAATCCGACATAAATACCTACAATAAGACCAATATTTAATTTCTTTAATAATTTCTTTCTAATCCTAGAAAAAACCAATCCAAATAAAGAAATTAATGCTAACACGGCAAGAACAATGTGAATTTTTCCTATGCGAAATGATAATCCGTCAACACATCCCGGCGCCGATCCACCGAATCCCCAGGGACTATTCC
This sequence comes from Patescibacteria group bacterium, assembly GCA_035510695.1. GTDB lineage: Bacteria > Patescibacteriota > Microgenomatia > Levybacterales > UBA12049 > DAIDHK01. The sequence goes on from DATKGO010000052.1 coordinate 7,054, forward strand.
ACAACTGCGGTAAGCAAACGAAATTATCATGAAAATCGGATCCACCTTTCGTAATAGACGCAACATTTGTATCATGCAACTCTGTAATCGCTGGCAGCCAATAAAAAGCCGAAAATAAAATTCCCAAAATAATAATTGCTAGAATTGCTGCAATATTCATATATTCCCGCCTCCGCCAAGATTTAATAATCAAATAAAGACTGATTAGTAATAATATCGGTGTCACCATAAACGCCGTAAGGTTATGAGAGATAATTAACAAACCATAACTTACTGAACCCAAAAGAATTGCCAATTTCCTTCTTTTATCAACCAATAAAAAGGAATAGAAAACAAATGGAATTAGGCTATAAGCGAAAGCTTCGGCCATGTCGCCTCTAACATAAATATCCAAAGCGTGATACGGAGCATACATGTATAAGACTACCGCTACCAAACCCGCAAATCTGCCAAATAGTTTATTGGCAAGAAGATACATTCCTAAACCGGAAAGTAAAATACCAATTCCAATCATTATTTTGGTAGAAGTAATAAATGAGAAACCTACAAAGCTAATCCATGCACCAAGGTAATAAATAAAAGGAGCGTAATAATTAAACATCGGATATCCGTAACCGTAACCCAAATCCGTAGACCAACGTACAGGGAACATACCATCCATTAAAGCCTTGGCCATCTCATAAACTCTTTGTACCTGCGTATCATCATGCATGGAGAAAAATCCGTTATGGAATAATGGAAAAATTAAAGGTACTGCTAATAATAACAGCGCGATAAAAATAAAATAATTTATATATCTTTTCATTTTTGCTTTCGCTTATTTATTAATGGTAAGGCTAAAAATACAAAACAACTAATAAAAGAGATTACTGAAACGATATCAGCAAATAATCGCAACGGCGTTTCGGTAAATGTACCGTTTACAATATGATGACCGGATGAAACGGAAATTTCAATAAGTCCTTGCGGATTATCGTCACTGATTGCAACTGATTGATTATCAACAAACGTTTTCCAACCCGGATAATATATTGTGTTTATCTGCAACAAACTTTCTTTACTTGAATCAACGACAACTGAAAACTTTTTGGAATTACTTATTTCTTGTGAAAGATTTGCAGATGCATCAACAAATTTTTGTGCAGGTCGTAACAAGGGTTTTTGTTTCACCCAAATAGGCGTATATTCATCAGATGAAGTAGTAGTAGCGTCATTGGTAAGATAAAATCCATCTCCCCGGTTTACATATATTGAAGGATGAGCATAAAAAACAACACTCAATACGGCAACTACACCTAAAATAATTATCAATACTTTGTTAGGAAATAAAATAAAAATTCTGCCGGCAAACAAAGAAATCAGAAATCCCATTACGGCAAGCAATGTCCAGGGATATGTCACTTGATTAAAAAGAGGAAGCGACTTCCACAAAATTAAACTTGGCGAGAAAAGTAAAAACAAATAAATAATAAAGATAAAACCTAAACCCCAAAATAAAAAATTAGAAAATTCCGACTTAGTAGCATTTTTCTTGAAAAATAAAGAAAACAATAATAAAAACACAATAATCAGTTGAGCAAAACCAAGCTGGTGAGAAAAATTATTGGTGCCAAAACCCCAAGAAGAAAAAAGTAAATCAAAAGGCTTAACAAAATACAAACTCATATCGGCAATCGGAGTAATTGACAAAGCAATTAAATTTTTCTCACTCAATGCGGGTAGCCAAAAAAACGCCGACAAACCGAAAGACAAAATCAGCATCAATAAATAATTTAAAATTAATTTCTTTCTTTCCTTTTTTTCTGACCAAACGGAAATAAAAACTGTGACAATTATAATCGGTAAGAATTCAACTGCCATAATGTTGTGGGACATAACTAATGCGGCAATAAAAATAGAAGCGAAAATTGCTGAAAAAAAATGTTTATTTCTATGTAAATTTAAAATAAAATAAAAAATAAGCGGGAAAAGGATAAAAGCAAATGATTCACCGATTGATCCTCTAACATAAAGATCAACAATACGATAAGGATAGTAAATATATAAAATCGCACTGGTAAAGGCTATCCACTTATTCCCCCATAATTTATTTGAGAGCAAATACATGAATAAAAACGATAAGGGCACACTTAAGGCAAAAAGTATCTTTATGCTATCGACAAAATTAATATGCAATAAGTGAATAAAAAATCCCAAGTAATAAGGCAAAGGATAGGCAAATTCAAAAAGCGGATATCCGTAACCGAAATTCAGATTGCCACTGTAACGCGGCGGGAATTGTAAATCCTTTAACTCGCGGTACATGTCACCCAGACGAACTACTGCCCATTCTCCATCCTGTGTTGGGAAAAACCCCGGATGAAAATACGGCAAGATAAGAGGAATTGAAATAATCAAAGAGATAAATAATAAAAGAAGAATTGCTAGATTATTTTTTCGCATATACCGCAGGACTGTTGAATTTATACAAATCAACATGAACACTGCCATTATTTTTACTGATAGAAAAAACTTGTGTTACCGGCCAACCAACCGGAGCGACACCGGTTAAAGGACAGTTGTCACAGGGTTGATAAAAATACATATAAACAGGCATTGTTTTGGCTAAGGCCAACAAATCTGCCGGAGGAGTTTTTTCAATCGGCCAATATGATTTTGTGGCCACGTTTGGATCTCCCTGAAAATACATTTCAAACGAAAACGGCATTAGACCAAACGTCCCTTGTGTCGCCAAAATTACTTTTTGATTCACGGATTGTGATTTAATATAATCAATTGCTTCTTTCACTCCCCAACCCGAGGGCCATGATCCGACATATTGACCTTTATCTATTGTTGGAATCGGAGCGTTTAGCGGATCCGTGATCCACATATAAGAAACATAAGCGGAAGGAAGGATGACTAATATGAAAAGTATCGTAGTAACGGCAGCATAATTTAAGTGTTTGAAAGCTCCTGAAAGCCTTTTACCGCTCTCAATTATTCCCAAAGCGATTATTGGCAATAAGACAACCGTCATAAAAAGTATATAACGCGGAAATAAAACTTTTCCAAACGCACCGGTATATAAAAAAGGCAACAAGAAATAGATCGCTAAAACAGCCTTTTCTTTCCAATATGAACCAATAGCTAGTCCTATGAGCAAAAAAACAACAGATAAAACATTTAAATATTGAATAAACCACCCCAGCATGCCGTGCAAATTCCATAGAAATAGTGAGACTTTCCAATCAAGGGGATGCTGTAACCATTCATTTAGAGTATAAAGAAAAACATCATTTTTCGTGGCAATTGTTCCATAAAATGGAGACAAACGTAAAATCCCATACATTAGATTTCCGATAATTACTGCTATTATTCCAAAACCTATAAATCTAATTAGTTTTTGTTTTAAATCTTGCTGATGGAAATTAAAAAGAAAAAGTGTAAACGGCAATAATGCCATACTGATAAATCCGCCGGATTTAGTCAAAACGCTGGCACCTAAAATAAATCCCAAATTATAACTCCTGGTTAAACTTACCTTTCGGACAAACAAAATGGAAAAATACAAGGCCCAGATATAAAGCATAGCAACCATACTGTCATAAATTGCCAACCGGTCATGAATTAAAGCCAATGGATAAAAGACGTATAACAAAGCTGATAAAAAACTTACTGTTTTATTTTTAAATAATTCCCAGCTCAATAACCATAATCCGATAATACTGCCGGCTCCGGCCAATACGGATAATAATCTACCTGCAGTAAGGGGATCCTGAATAAATTTAAGAAAAAACATCATGATCCAAATAAAAAGGGGCTGTTTGCCATCCGTTAAGGAAATAAAGCGCCAATTTGCATCATGCAGGGCAATCTGTGCCCAACGGATATAGATTGCTTCATCGGTAAAAATCGGTAAATTGGTCAAAAAGAGCAAACGGGAGACAAAATAAAGAACAAAAATTAATATGCCAATTATAATTTCTACTTTGTACAGTTTAATTAATTGCATAGTTCAATTATAGAAACTTAAGCTTTGATTAGCAAACGCTTTGTTTTAAATAATAAAAATCCGACGCATATAATAAGAGATAATACACTAAGCCAATAATAAACCGCCGATTGAAGCAAAAAAAGCGGCGAATGCCAACTGCCGGTGTACAAAAAAGATAAATAAATACCTAAGGCCAAAATTGCAATTACAGAAGTAACAATTTGTAAAACCTTTTTCGTGGGAATTAAGGGTAAAAAGACCAATAAATATAAAAGATACCAAGGCTGGAAATTAGTTCTGAAAATTACGAAAAACAACGGAATAAGCATTAACAAAAAAGTGATAAAAAAATTATTTCTCCAATCAATCTTACCAAATTCCTTACGCTTTAATAATACAATTATGAAAAGAGGTAGTAAAAAAACAGTGGCAAATTTAATTCCTATTGATAACAACAATAAAATAAAAGCGCTGCTGAATTTTTTATCCATTAAACGATAAATTGCCCAAATCGCAAAGAAAAACATGACTCCGTCATTATGTGCCGATACCCCCCATTCAAAAAGCACCAACGGATTAAAGGCAAATAAAGCCAATTGATATAAAGGTTTATCCACGCGCATTTTCTCAAGAATCTTATATAAGAAATAAACTGTACCGACATACGAACCGACAATCAGCAATTTAAAAAGATAAAAAGTCAGAAGAAAATAATTAAAACCGATAAATGACAATGGGACCGTCAATCCCAACCAAACGGGTCCATAAGGATATGTTCTTTGTGTCCAATGCATAAATCCCAGCATGGGATCAGTGGGATAATCCAAGGCTTTATGAATATACGGATTTTGCTGGTAATGCGTCACAATCTTTGCATCAAAGATGTAATTAAACAAATCATAAGAAAACGCGTTGTAACACAAAATCAAAACTACAGCGGTAATACCTAATATTTTCCAAAATATCGAAGGAGAAATTTTCTTGGCATTAATTAATTTAAGAATAGCAACATAACTTAAAGTAAAAAAAATAACTAACAAAATAAAAATCAGCGTAGAAAGAGGTCTATTGAAGTAACCGATATATTGAAACTTTTTTTCAATAATGTATAGCCAAGGGACTCTGGTAATAACCAAACCAAGATCTACTTGTGTATAACTATAAAGTAATAAACAAATAAGTCCCAAAAAATAAATGACAAAGGAAAAAATATTTCTCACAAGTTTTTATAAACTCCCGCTATAATATTTTTTCGGATAGTTAGCAAATCGACAACACCCATAATGGAATCCTTAATAATATTTACCCTTCTTGTTTCAACATGTAGCCAATTAACCGGAACTTCTTTAACTTTATAGCCGCTGCTTTGACTTAAATACAGTAATTCTACATCAAAACCGGAAGTTACAGCCGATCCTGATACTTCCTTATAACCATGATGTAACGTATTTAATTTAGTAAACAAATCTTTGGCAGACGGTGAGGTAAAAGCCTTAAAACCGCACTGCGTATCTGAAATATTTTTAATTCCAACAATTATTTGGGTTAATAAAATTGATGCGTGAGAAACAATTCGCCGCGTCATTGGCGCGCCTATGCGTCGGCCGGCTCGGGATCCAATCACAACATCGTAACCCTCCTTAAAATAAGGCAACAATTTATCCAATTCTTCAATTGGCGTAGCCTGATCCATATCGGTAAACAAAACGATTTTCCCTGTCGATTTAAGCACACCTGCCGTAACCGCCCCAGCTTTACCCGTATGTTTATCTTTTAAAAGAGAAAATCCCTTATTTTCACCTATAAACTTTTCAATAAAATTAACGCTGCCGTCTGTCGATCCGTCATCAACAATAATTACTTCATATGTAAATTGTTTTTTTTGTAAATATTTATTTACCTTATCCAATACGCCTTTTTGCAGATTTGCCATCTCGTCAAAACAAGGAATTATAACTGAGAGGAAAAGCGGTTGTTCCATGATAAAATTATACACTACCAAATGCACATAAACAAACAGCTCAGTGACGTAGAAGGTACAATACATAATGTGCATAAGTATATAGAACCGGTGCACGAGTTTTTGAAGGCACAAAAAAAGCAGAGAAGCGGTAAACTAAATGTGTGAAAGAAAATCTACCGGATTTTTCTGCTTTTGTACTTCCAAT
>DATKGO010000053.1:0-18862 GCA_035510695.1 Patescibacteria group bacterium
CAGTATTATTTTTTCTTCTGGCGATAGGATTACTTTAAATTTTGTTTGGGCAGATATATGCACATAATCACCCCCTTACAGTTTAGATAATTATTAGCATGACATATTTACGAAGCAAATTCAAGAGAACGGAGTACTAGAGCGTTTATCCTCTTCGCTCCACTTAATTCATGGGAGAAAACCATATTGTCATAAATGCCGAATAAATTTGATAAAAAACTTTATCAATCCAACTGATAAGTGCTTTCATAATCTCCTTTCTGTCCCCTGACGTAATATAACAAAATTATCTTAGAAAAAAACGATGAGAATACGAATAAAGAACTGTAAGGAGTAAGTAAAGATTAGCTAATATCTTAAAATGATATTGGCTAAAGTTTGTGGAGTTTCAAGCGGTGCCAAGTGCCCCGCCGCTTCAATAGGATCTAAAGTTGCCTTAGGCACAAGTTTAAAAAATTTAATTGATTGGCTTTCACTTACATACAAATCTTTTACTCCGTAAATAACATGCACCGGCAAAGTTAGACTCTTCACCTTTTGATAATCATAATGAATTAAACTTACCCAATTTTCTTCGACAGCATCTTCTTTTTCTTTTTTCCGTCCCGCAGTTGATACTTGGATATATTTTAATTTCCTACGAAAATGCTTAAACTGTAACACAACAAACGATAAGAGAATATTAATAAATCTTGTTCTCCAAAGAAAAAATACTCTTCTAAATTCACGTGGGGAATTTTCACTTAAACCGGCTAAATGTAAAAACATTTTTTCTCCCCATGTACCGTGTAAATATGGCACACTAATTAAAAATAAGTTATTTACTAAATCCGGGAATAGATATGTAATTTCGATACTTAGTGTTCCGCCCATACAATGTCCCACGATTGTAACGGAAGAAATATGCAAATAATCAAGTAACGCTTTTAGATATAAGGCATAATTATGGATAGTCAATTTTTTATTAAAACGAGGAGATTCATTCCAGCCGGGTAGATCAGGAATCAAAACAGAATATTTATCGGTTAATAAATGCGCAAACGTAAGTAAATCAACATGGTTGCCCGAGTAACCCGGAATAAGCAGTAAAACGGGTTTATCGCTCTTCCCTAATGTCCAATAATGTTCAGGCTTGTTTTTATCGATGGAAAAAGTCCCGACTATAGGAAAAATATTTGCCATATTAATATATTAGCACAACTTTTGCCTATTCTAGAATCCGAGGTTTTCTTTAACTAGGATAATATGAATTCTATCTTTATTCATCTCTTTATTATAAATAAGCAATCTATTTACACTGCTTCCGCTGGTTATGTTATAAACTTTATTAATTCTCTCGCTTTCCAACGGTAATACATATTCATACAATCGCTTAAACCCGGCGTCCATGTCTTTAACCAATTTTTGAATACCAACCACCCAAATTACTTTTTTCGCTCCATATACATAAGCCGGTAGTTGACTTCCGGTACCGGAAGCAATAAATATTTTTCCATCTGCAGTGATAGCATGTACGCTCCCAATTGCGAAATCAGGAACACTGCGGAATTTTTTTATTTCTTTTTCCATCACTTCACGATCCATCTTTATAAGTTTTGGGTGTAATGCGTCGTATTTCCCTGATTCATTAATCGCTGAATCAATACCTGCCTGCTGCAACGTAAGTGAAGTCATAGTCATAACTTCCGCTCCTTCAGGTATTAAAGATAATGCTTTTTCTTTTGCCTCTTCCCTATTCTTAACAACTGAAACGGTAAAACCGTTTTTCTCCAATGCCGAAACAGTCTTTATTAATAAAGCATCATTTGCCACTCGATCCCAAGAACTTATTGATATTGGTTGATCTATCATTTGCATGATTAGATCATATACTAGTTACTTCATTTTGTAAAGTACTTACATTTTGGGAAGTAATATGCTATAATACAAAAATTATTTATGGATAAAAATTGCGGAGTTACAAAAACCATAAAAATTATTGGCAGCAAATGGACTATCTTGATTCTTCATGAATTATGTGAAGAAAAAAAACGCTTTGGAGAACTACAAAGATCACTAGCTGGCATCAGCCCCAAGACCTTATCCCTGCGCTTGCAGCAGCTGGAAAAAAACGGAATTGTCCATAAAAAAGTTTTTGCCGAAGTACCATTGCATGTAGAATACAGCTTGACGAAAAAAGGAGCCTCGCTCAAATTAATTATCGATGTCATGCAGCAATGGGGTGAAAAAACCGCGAATTGATTTATTTAATAAGTTGACGCGGATCAAGAAATACAACCTTACTTTCAGTTCCTCCAATCGCTGAATGAAAATTGGGCACAAATTTGGGCTCCCACATTCGCGTTACACCCTTTCTATCTAAATCTTCGATAAAGCTTCTCATTCTCCGATCAGCCGCTAAATTAGTTTCCGATAAACTTTGCTGGGATTCATTCTCTAAATATCTCATAGTAATACAACTAATATACCCTATTTCTCCTAAAATATCAAACACATGTATAAATTTGCCCCTTGACAGTGAACGATCGTTTACTGTATATTAATAAATGAAATGACGACTGAGGCAGCAGTAGCCAAACTAAAAAAGTTTTTCGTACTCGAACGAAGACTTCCCTCTTATGGGGAAATGTGTCAAGTTTTCGGTTTCGCCTCGAAAAAAGCTTGTTTTGATTTGGTGAATAAATTAATTACTCAGGGTTTCTTGGAAAAAGACAGCAAGGGTAAATTGTCTCCCAAGCAGCTCTTTGCTATTCCTAAACTTGGCATTATCAAGGCAGGTTATCCAACGCCTGGTGAAGCATTGGCCGATGACAGCATTGATCTCTACGAATATTTGCTAAATCTGCCGGGAGCTATTTTCTCACTGGTGGTTAAAGGTGATTCGATGATTAATGAAGGCATCAATGACGGCGATGTAGTAATTATTGATAAATATCGACCACCTTATAACGGTGACGTAGTGGCGGCTTGTGTAGATAATGAGTGGACTATTAAATATTACCGAAAAAACAATGTCGGGATTCAATTAATTCCCGCTAATCCTAACTATCCTGTTATTTTTCCTAAAGGCGAATTAATGATTGGCGGCGTGGTTATTAGCGTCATCCGCAAGTACCACTAGTTCAGCTTGACGTATTTGATATACGTGTTACGATACTAATTACTTTCCCAAACTTATTAGAATAAAAACAAAATAGTGTAATATTTATGCAAGAAATAGTTGAACAAGCGGCCAATATTTATCAAACAAATCCTTACCAAAACAGCACTTTGCTTAATAAACTTCTTCATTCTCCCAAAATTGCCTTTTTAGATCTTGATGATACCATGACCGGAGACAAAAAATTAACCAATACTACCCGAAAGCAGCTTGAGAAACTTGGTTACAGCCTTATTTTCGTTTCCAGTCGAACCGAAGAACTTTTAATGTCTTCCAATTCCTATAAAAAATCGCTTCGACATGGATTTACACGACCTCAACCATACTCCGGAAGTAAAGATGGCAAACAGTATTATATTAAAACCGAAAAACATACGCCGACTGGATTACTTGATCCCGATGTCATAGCCGGATCAACCGGAACGCAAATAATAATTAAACAACAAGATGGAGCCTATCGGGAAGATACCGGTTACACTTCGTCATTTGGTCTTTCAACTATAGAATGGAAACAGCAATGTTTACGTTTATTACAAATAATTGATCCGCAAAAAAAATTATTTCAATTATCCCCAATTGATATTCCCAGCAATTATTACCAACGAGTCACCGATGTTTTTCCTCCCTATTTCCGTTTAGGAATTATCTGCAAAAATTTAACAGCCAAAAAAACTTTTTTACGTCGTTTACGCCAACTTTCGTTCGATCCGTTTTTACACATACATATGCAAAGGTTAATAAAAAACATTCGCATTACCGATGACAGCAATCCATCTCAGAACAACTATAATTTATATCTCACTCCTAGGTCAGGATATAAAGCCAGAGCTGTCGAATATCTCGTTCACGCAATTTGTTCACAGTTAAAAATTGAGCGAGAACAATTGGAGATATTAATTGCCGGAGACAGTTTTCCGGATTTGGAAATGGGATTATATGCCGGTATAGGAACAAACGCGACTTTTTTACTGGTCGGCGGATCGCGCTTAAGCGAAGTCTTATTGCATACAAACCAACATAAATTTGCCGGTGAGGAATTATCTGCCATCAAAAGATTATTAAAACCGAAAGGAAAAGGACGCTATACTTTCCATATTCCATCTTTACTTAAAAGAACCTGCATCGTGGGAAGCGAAGCGTTTATGGGCAAAAAAGCCGTTGAAACCATCCACTCCTATCTCCTCCAGCAAGCGGAAGAGCTGCTTGAAATATGATTTAAGAAAGAAGAAATTATTGATGTTGCAACTGCAAAGAAGAGGCAATTTTTATTAACTCATTAAGAGATAAAATGGCATGATATCTGTCCCCATATATTGACACTCTTGTGCCGGTATCAAAATAAATAAAAAGTATATGTGTCCCAGCAATTTGTTTTCCGTTAGAGTAATTTGGATATACATAATCAACTGCAGGATGACCTGCGATAGTTAAAACCGATTCTGACTGCATTAAAGGTTGAGGAGTTGGATAATCATTTATTTCTTGTAGATCATTCTGGCGAAACTCCAATGCCGTGATTGGTGCTTCAATGATTACCTGATCAATAGCTAAGGAATTTACGTTGTTATACGTATATAATCTTTTGTCATAAATTGCATTATATTTTTCATTTATCCAATAACCAAGCGTCCCAGGGTCTACAATATTAGAACGACTTATTTTTGTCTGCATTATTTTTACCTCAGATATTTCTTCGTCCCCCAATCCAGATGTGCCTTGAGGAAGATAGGTTGGATTATATATTTTAAAGTAAGGATTTAAGGCAATTTTATTTGCTTGGGCATGAGTTTGGGTTATTTGTGTATGTGCCTGAAAAATATTTTGCATATTTGACACCACCATAAATACAGAAAAAGTCAGAGTAAAAATTATTAAAGTAAGCCAATATTTTTGACTAAATACTTTTGTTTGTATTGCTGGAAAAGCTATATTATAAAGTGTTGGTAGTATACCTCCAGCGATTAACCATAGTGAAATTAGTATTAGAGATTCTATGCCTCCAACAATTAAACATGCTTCGTTATCACATCTTGGAATAAAGAAGGAAAATATTACTCCTAATACAAGAATCACTATTGAAAAAATAACAATTGCTTTACTGGCAGTCTTTGATAATGCTATAAAAGAAGTAACAATTCCTATTCCAAGAATAATAAACATGAATGGAATCCAAGGTATACTTGCAAGTAGCATGCTAATCGAAGATAACGATGGAGAGTACGAAGACAATGGAGTAAATTGCAAATCTCTATAGCCTCCTAATAAGCTCTCTGCAATTAAAAAGATTGCAAAAATTATTGTAGCTGATAAAATTACAGAAATAATTCTTCGACCGAAAATTACTAATAGTTTAGAGCTCATATTGGAAGCATAACATATGCTCAAGTATAAATACAAATTACCGCGTGGCAATAACTTACTTATTATTCGTTGATCGGTTACGTCGGGAAGCAGATAGTGCATTTTTAATAAACGTCTGGCACCATTCATAAATATTATGTTCTTCCAATTGATTAACCATCTGTCCATTTCTTTCTTTTTTTTCTTTCTCCGACATGGTTAATCCTTGATAAATTGCTTGTACTACTTCTTCCGTATCGTAGGGATTAACCAATAATGAATCATGTAAATCGGTTGCCGATCCGGCAAACTGTGAGAGAACAAGTACGCCGGGTTTTTCCGCAGCTGATGCCGCAATCACAAATTCTTTTGAAACTAAATTCATTCCGTCATCCAGCGGTGTCACCAAACAAACACTTGCGCGCTTATATAAATTGATTACATCTTCACGCGTGTAATTTTGATAGATTAAACGCAATGGACGCCAGCCGTTGATTGTATATTTTTGATTAATTTTTTTTGCCAGATTTTCAATTTTTCGCCGCAGCATTTTGTATGATGGAATTTGTTCTCTGGATGGAGACATAATTCCTATATAAACAACTTTACCCAAAAAACGAGGGTGCATGGTAAAAAATAAATCAAGAGCCTGCAAACGGTGTAATAAGCCCTTAGTATAATCCAGCCGATCAATGCCTAAAATAACTTGATATCTTTCAAAAATTTGTGCAAAAGGATCTTTCTTTTTTTCGACTGGCTTTTCCGAATTCTCTTCCAATTGGAAAACGTTACGTAAAGCCTGCGCGAAATATGACTCATTTTCGCTTGAATTGACTACCCCGCGGACTACATCGGTATCAATTCCCATTGCTAAACTATCAACAACTAAATTACTGCTGTCAAAATATACTGTGCTTGTTTCTCGCTCAATTCTAGCTTCCAATTCCCGATCCACAGTATTTAAAAAATTTTCCACCTGATAACGCCTGTGAAAAGCTAAATAATCACAAGACAATAAACTCCATAAAATATCTTTTTTTTGCGGCAGGATACGAAAGATTTCCCAAGTCGGCCAGGGAATATGCCAAAAAAAACTTACAATCATATTTGGAAGTTTGGGTAAAAAAGTGGGTACTAAAGACAACTGATAGTCATTAATCCAAACAAGCGTTTTTGCTTTAGGATCAACTTCTTCCATAATTGCCTGCGCAAAGGCTTTATTTACTTTTTTATATCCTTCATACCAAGAGCTATTAAAAGCAGGCTGTTCAAATGAAGCATGAGACAGTGGCCAAAGTGTCTGGTTGGCAAAACCGAAATAATAATTTTCAGTGTCCCGCTCTGAAAAAAAAAGCCGTTTAAGACGATAATTCCCTTGGGGAGAAACGATATCTACCACTTTTTTGCCGTTCATAGCTCTTCTATCGGCGTTTGATCTTCCACGCGCAATATAAGTAGCATTACCTGCTCTGGCAAGAGTGTCAAAAACCACTGAGACTCCACCGGCAGGCGTTTTTAAAACCATTTCGCCATCCACAAATTCGTGAGCTCGCGTCTGCCCATCAGCCACAATAATTAATTTATAGCCTTGGTTGAGTAAGAATTGCTGCAAGTCTGTATATGTCATAATTGTAGAGACAAAAATTTGCCGCTTATAACTTTTCACTTTTTTGTCTCCCAGACTGAATTTTTTCTTCAGCTTGTTCTTCGCTTCTATTCGTTTTACTCTGCAATTCCTGCTTCTTTTCTTGTATACCTTCCCACGCCCGATGTACCTGTTCGCCTTTTTCATTCATCATTTGGCTTAATTTTTCACGTTTCTTTTTATCCGTTAAAACCACGGCAGTTACTCCGATTGCTGCTCCGGCTATAGCTGCCGCTAATGGATGCATTTCTCTCTTCTTTTTACCTAATTGAACATACATATTTTAATTTTCACCTCCTTAATTCAAACATATCTTCCGCCAAGAATATACAACAAAAACCAAAGCACAGCCAAAATAATTAGAAGCGCTACTAACATGAATTAAGAGTTTAAATCTTATCCGCACGAAGTGAATCAAAAAAAGGTAAGCATTTAGTAAGATCGGATGAGATTTTTATACCGCACCCAAAATTAGCTTATATACTCTTTCATACTCATCTACCATTTTTTCTACTGTAAATTTTTCCTGTACTAATTTGCGGCAGTTATAACGCATCTTTAAATATTGTTCATCCGACGCTGCATAAATTCGGTCAACCGCTTCAGAAAGCCCTTCAATGCCGGTTTTTTTAATGATCCAATCTCCGCGGATATCATCATCAGACGGATTGACTAATAAACCTGTTTCTCCATCTTTTATAATTTCCGGTACTGCTCCGCGAGCATAAGCAATAACCGGTAGACCGCAACTCATAGCTTCAATCAGTGTCATTCCAAACGGCTCTTCCCTCTCCACCGGAAATAGAAGCGCTTTTGCATTCTGCAAAAGCGCTATTTTTTCTTTTCCATCCACCAGTCCAATATATTCAATACCCGAACCTAGCTGCGGTTTTATCTCTTTTTCCCAATAATCTTTAACATCTAAATAATCATTCTGAGAGGCATGAGGTAAATTTGTCGCGATCTTTAAATTTATTCCAAATTTTTTCGCCAAACTAATCGTAGTATGAATTCCTTTATAACGTTTTAACCTGCCAATATATAACCAATAATTATTTTCAGGTTTCTCTTTAAACATATAAAAATCAGGATCAACCCCGTTATAAACCGTGGAAACATAATTAAGTTGTGGAACTATCTTGCGCTGTTGATTGGAAATAGAAATAAAATTTTGCTCTTTATTCTGCTGATAAAGATAATAATCGGCTTTTATTTCCTTTGAATAAATTGCATGATGCAAAGTATGAACGGTAGGCGTTTTAGTAATCTGCGGAAAAAGCAAACCGAAAGGAAGCAAATGATTATGGATAATATCAAAATCTTTATGCCTTCTATATCCTTCCGAAAGATTTAGTAATTCAAACATTTCATTTATTCTCGTATCCGAGGATTTAATATCCATAACTTGCTTGTCAATAATACTGACAAGTTTTGTCGATACGTGTGAATCCTTTGAAGCAAAAAGTGTAACGTCGTGACCTTTCTTTTTTAACAACTGTGCCAGATGATAAACGATATACTGCTGGGAACCGTACCCAAATCCTTTAGGTGGAATACTTATCCAAAGAGAGCCGATAATGCCAATTCTTAACTTTTTTACATCCATAATATTACAACGAAAAAAGGACTGTGTACTGCCTAAACACAGCCCTTTTCCCTTTCACAACATAAACTTAAATATTATCTGTAAGTAATTGCTCTACCTATATAGATCAATAATATTGCACCGATAATAGCCACAAGTGCGCTATATAAATTAAACCCTGTCACGCCGGACTGTCCAATTAAATTCATAAAAAGTCCGCCGACAATAGCACCTGCTACACCAAGAATCAAATCTGTTAAAAGGCCATGACTATAATTTGTTTTGGTTACAACTGATGCAATCCAACCGGCTATCAAACCAAGAACTATCCATGCAAGAACCGTCATATGTTACTTTTCACCTCCTTCAAACAATTCACTGTACCAGTGTAAGCCTCATCAACGAAAAGGAGATAAAAACGGGGTAAGGATAGGGTAAGAAACGAAAATTTTCAATTTTCAATCAATTCCCAATTATTTAATGATCAAACATAAAATAAGAGCGAAGTGTTTCACTTTCGCAGAGCGGACTGCGCGAAACGCAGGAGCTCGCCTGCAAATTGCAGAGCAATTTGACAGGGGCGTACAGAGAGGCGTAGTCCGGATTCAAGAAAATGGAATGCTTCGCGATATTTCAACTAGACAATTCGTCGAAAGCTGCGGCTGCAGACCAGGCCTGAATACTACAGCTCGTCTGATCATTGTTTTTGAATGGCAAATAGTTACCATTTTGTTCAATATATAATTCAATTGGCATTTGGAAATAAAGCAGCGGTTCTAACATGGCTTGATGCAATTTAGTAGCCTTTTCTTCAAAACCAAAATTTTGCAAACCTTCAATAATCAATCCATTTAACATAGGCCAAAAACTTCCGTTATGATAAGACGATTCGGAAGCACTAAAAGTCGGAGATTCTTCACTCATCGTTCTAATACCCGCGTTTGGAACAAACATATCCGGCAGAAATGCCCGTTCAACCAGTTGTCCCAAATATTTTTCATCAATTATGCATTCTTTCTTTCCATCATGAGAAAAAGCAGCCCATAAACATATTAAAGGATTTGCGGTAATTGTGGATATTTTTTCTTTTCGTCCGTTTAAAGCTTGCGCGGCAAACCACAGTCCTTTATTTTTTAATAAATATAAATCATTAAATCGCTCTTTTAATTTTTGAGCCTGAAAATGAAGTTTTTGACCAAAAATTACATTATTAATTCCCATAGAATTATTCATATAAAAATCTGCCCAAATCGTCAGCGCCAGCCAGGCAATTCCTTGTACTTCTACCGGAGCAATCGGATACGGAGGTAATTTACCAAATATATTAGTCAGCGATTCATAAGAATCGGTCCAGGATTGCACTGACAATCCGCCATGGCTTCGCGCCTTTGGCAGTTCATACTCGAGTAATATATCTTTATCCATATCTCCATAAGTAATCAGCCAGTTAAGACCGCTTTCTACACTTGGCAAAACCGACAAGACAAATTCATTATCGCCGCTCACCTGCCAATATTTATAAATGGCAATTAAAGCCAGCGGCGTGGCATCAATGCTGTCGTAGTTTCGCAGTTTATTATCCGGATAAACATACCAAGGAACTGGGAGATTAACCGTTAATCTTTCATAATTCGCGACTCTATACTCATGAATAAATTTACCCGGCTGTTCACCGCTTTCAATATTACTTTCCTTCCCTTGCAGCTCAACGTGTTTTAGTAAACTTCGTTTGCAAATTGCCAAAAGCTGTTCATCCGGTTGTCTTTCAATGGCATGAAGAATTTTAAGAATAGTAATAAAACTGTCTCTCCCAAAAATACAACCATATACTTCGTTCTTTCCTGAAGCATTAATTCCTTCTGCGTGAGATAATTCAATTAAATAGTTATAAAATTTGGTGCGTAAATCTTCATAATTCATAGGCAGCATCAATCAAAGTATCATTCGCGAAGAAAGCTTGTCAAGCTTGACAATTTCTTACTGAATTCTTGCTTGCATTTATCTTGTTCTAAAGTATAATAAAAGCTATGTTTACGCTTCCTGAGTTGCCTTATGCATATGACGCGTTGGCTCCGTATATCAGCGCGGATATTCAACATTTACACCATAGCGGACATCATGCAGCTTATGTCAAAAATTTAAATGCCGCTTTGGAAAAACATCCGGATTGGCAAAATAAATCAATTGAAGAAATTATCACCTCTCTTGATAAACTGCCGGAGGATATAAAAACAGCGGTACGTAATAATGGCGGCGGCCATTATAATCATTCTATGTTTTGGCTGATGATGTCACCCAAGGGCGGCGGAGAACCGACCGGTACATTACTAGACAAAATTCAACATGATTTTGGAGAATTTAAAACTTTTCAGGAGCAATTTACTCAAGGAGCAATTAAAGTGTTCGGCTCGGGCTGGCAATGGTTGGTGGAAGACAACGGGACACTTAAATTAATGTCAACGCCAAACCAAGATTCACCGTTAAGTCAAGGTAAAATTCCGCTGCTTGGTTTAGACGTGTGGGAACACGCCTATTATCTGCAATATTACAATAAGCGGCCGGATTATGTGACTGCTTGGTGGAATTTGGTCAATTGGGACGACGTCTCCCGCCGCTTAGATCAGGCAAAATAATTCTACATTTTCCCTTAATTTTTTCTTGCAAAAGTCTTACCCTGCTCTATCGCTCTACTATTGAAATTAATTGATACTAAACATTATGCAGTTGCAAAATACTTTTTTCTTCGTGGCAATCGTTTTCATGATTGTTCAAATTGCCTTATTTATTGGCATCATTGTTTTTTTAATCTATTTAACCAGCGAAATAAAACGTTTCTTCAAAATGATTGAGACACAAGTAATAAATGTTCAAGAATTTATCAATCATCCGCAAGTCTTAGCTTCCAATGTGGGCTCATTTATTGTTCAACAAGCTATAAGCAAACTCCGAAGCTATTTCCACTTTTAGTATCTGCGAATTGCTACAAATTAAATCGAATTCGTACAAATATCATGAAGAAGTTTGGAGAACTTTCAGGTGAACTGAACGCAGACTAAATAAAAGTTTCCAATTCAATTAAACATTGTTGGCAGCGTTCATTTAGCGAGCGGCAATTGGTTGAAGATTTAACTGAATTTGAGCGAGCGTCACCTGAAACGTGCGACAAACTCCTCCTCTTTCAGATAATTTAACAATTATTGTTTGCTTCTTAAAGCAGAGGCGTATAAAATAGAGGCATGCTAAAATCTCTTAAACAATGGTTATACTTCCCCTTAGCTTCATATTTCCGCTTTTTCGCCCAAATCCAATTAGCTTTGTGGAAACCACGGATAATTGTCATCACAGGCTCCAGCGGTAAAACGACTTTACTGCATCTGGTAGAATCACAGCTTGGTAAAGAAGCCAGATATTCCCACCACGCCAATAGCGCCTACGGCATTTGCTTTGATATTTTAGGCTTAAAAATTATAGATTTTACTTTTGTGGAATGGTTATCACTTTTTCTTTTAGCACCTCTCAAGGCCTTCAAAAAACCATTCCTAGAAAAAATATATATCGTTGAAGCCGATTGTGATAGACCAGGTGAGGGCAAATTCTTATCCACATTACTTCATCCCGAAGTAACTTTATGGTTAAATGCCACCAGAACTCACAGCTTAAATTTTGATAATCTAGTTAAACAAAAAAAGTTTACCGATGTTAACGAAGCGATTGCCTTTGAATTTGGATACTTTATTGAAAATTGCAAAGATTTGGCCATCGTTAATTCAGATTCCCATGAAATTGTTAACCAATTATCCAGAACAAGAGCCAAAATTGAAAAAATCAATAAAAGTCAGCTTCAAAAATATCAAATTACAAAAGATGAAACAGAATTCATCATCAATAAACAAAAATACGGATTTAAATGCATGCTTCCCGAAGACGTATTTTATTCACTGGCAATGTGTATCTCTTTAGCTAAATTCATGGATAGAAAAATTGATAATTCATTTGCGGATTTCAAAATTCCACCCGGCAGAAGCTCTATTTTCAAAGGCGTTAAAAATACCACTCTTATTGACAGTACATACAATGCCAACCTTTCATCCATGTCTACTGTTTTAGCCATGTTTGATAAACTCCCTGGGAATAATAAATGGCTTATTTTAGGTGACATGCTTGAGCAAGGAAATCAAGAAAAGCAAGAACATGAAAAACTTGCTGAAATAATCTCAGGTCTGAAAGTAAAAAAAATTATTTTATTTGGCAAAGCCATGTTAACCTATACATATCCCAAGCTAAAAGAAAAACCACAAACAAAAACCATAGTTGAAACCTTCACTTCGCTAACAGATATCCTTAATTATTTAACTGCAAACATAAAAGGCCAAGAAATTTTATTATTTAAAGGCAGTAAAAGTATTCCGCTGGAAGGAATTATTGAACATTTATTGGAAAATAAAAAAGATTTGCCATTTCTTTGCAAACGTGAGAAGATTTGGCAATTAAGAAGGACTCAGGCAGGATTATGATAAAAAAGTTAAAAGTAGCTATTCTTTTTGGCGGCAAATCTGCCGAACATGAAGTCTCTATTCAATCAGCGAAAAATGTCTACAATGCCTTGGATAAAAATAAATATGACATCGTAATGATTGGCATTAATCGAGACGGACAATGGGAAATAGATGATATAAAAAAATTTGATGTTATCTTCCCTGTTCTTCATGGTCCCTTCGGTGAAGACGGTACTATACAAGGCTTGTTAAAAACCATAAACTTACCATTTGTCGGATCTGATGTTTTAGGTTCCGCAATTGGTATGGATAAAGATGTTGCAAAAAGATTATTAAAAGAAACAAAAATTCCGGTAGTGCCATTTTTAACTTTTGCCAAATCGTCAAAAATTTCATTTGAACAAATTGTTAAAAAATTTGGGCTGCCGTTTTTCGTTAAACCGGCAAACTTGGGATCATCAGTCGGCATAAGTAAAGTTCATTCAGAAAACGAATTTAAGCAAGCCATTATCAAAGCCTTTTCTTATGATAATAAAATTCTCATTGAACAATATATAAAAGGCAGAGAAATTGAATGTTCTGTTTTGGGCAATGATGATCCTATTGCTTCCATTCCCGGAGAAATTATTCCCTCTCATGAATTTTACGATTATGCAGCCAAATATCTGGATGAAAACGGAGCAATGTTAAAAATTCCCGCAGAATTATCGCAAGAAATTATTAAAACAATTCAAAAACTGGCAATTAAAACGTTTAAAACACTCTGCCTGCAAGGCATGGCGCGGGTTGATTTTTTCTTAAGCCAGAAAAATAAATTATATGTTAATGAAGTAAACACGATTCCCGGATTTACCAATATTTCGATGTACCCAAAACTTTGGGAAGCATCCGGTATGCCGCAGAAACAATTACTTGATAGATTGATCGAACTGGCTCTGGAGAGACATGAAAGACAAACTAAACCACAAACTACACTATAGATCTTAAACAAATATTACTTTATTATTACAATAATAGAGTAATATACTTTATATTAGATTTTTTATGTACTTTCTTTCGAGAAAGTACCAAAGCTCTCTTGCACTCAAACGATCAGCTAAAATGCTTACGCGAATTGATCGGGGGATTGTCCTCCCCCTTCCGGCACTAAAGGCCGGGATTCCCCCTGATAATTCGCTCCAGCATTTTTTAACGCTGCTCGTTCCGTGCAAAAATTAAACAAAAATAATAATATATGAAAAATGATTTGGAACTTGCGACTCTGGCTGGTGGATGCTTTTGGTGCACTGAGGCCGTCTATAAACGCCTCAAAGGTGTTAAATCAGTTATGCCAGGTTATACCGGAGGAAAAGTTGAGAATCCGACCTATGAAGAAGTCTCAACCGGCACGACCGGACATGCGGAAGCAATTCAAATCGAATTTGATCCGCAAATTATTCCCTACGAAAAAATTCTGGATGTATTTTGGCACACGCATAATCCGACAACATTAAATCGACAAGGAGCGGATATCGGCACACAATACAGATCGGTAATTTTTTATCATGACGAAAAACAAAAAAGAATCGCGGAAAAATCCAAAGAGGAAGTTGCCAAATCTGGACTATACCCGGATCCAATTGTCACAGAAATTACACAATTCACTAAATTTTATCCGGCAGAAAATTATCATAAAGATTATTATGATAAAAACCAAACTGCTCCCTATTGTAATTTCGTTATCGATCCGAAAATTCACAAATTAATGGAAGAATTTAAACAAGATGTAAAAGAAGAATACCAGACATGAATGTCCAATAACAAATATCCAATGATCAATGAATTTTCAATAAAGCAAATGAGCTGTTCTTTACTGGTTTGGTTGTTGGGGAGCCATTTTTCCTCTACGAGGAAAACCTGTAGGGATAGTGGGATTAATACTAATTTGCAAAGCAGTCAAACTTCCATCGCTATTAGTTTTACCAATTCCGGCAACTTTGGTATTCGTGGTAATATCCGATTGAGAACCGCCTGTGTATTTCGTAGAGCTATCAAGGTTTATCGTTAATGTCTGGGTCGGCGGCGGCGTTATGGTCACGGTTGGCGCATTTGGTCTCATTCTAATTGTAGGCTGCGTTTGAATAGTTAAAATTGACCCACTCACAGCGGTAACCGTACCAAAAAACGGTTTTTCTCCTACCGGAATATTCACTCCTCTACCAAAGCCTCTGCTACCAAAGCCTCTGCGCATTGCTCCCGAAGAAGTTGCCGGTGTTCCGGAAACATTCGCTTGTACAACTGTTTGCGGATGATTAGCCGGAGGCATAGCTCCACCATGAAAAACAGAAGTAACGCCGACAAAAAATCCCATTAATCCTGCAATAAAGTTATGCATATATTTTTATATCTAATTATTAGTTTAACACAACTAATTGAAAAATTGCTGAAAACGCTCTCAGTAGTACTCCTGAGAGCGTTTATACTACATCCATAAAATGATGAATTACGGTGTAACTGTTGGCGTGGGTTTATTCCAACCGCCATGGTACATACCGCCAAATCTAGGCATCAAATAGGATGCTGAAATTCCGCTTGACTGCGACCAAACTTTCACTTCTGCCTGCTCTTTCTGCATTATCTGCTGACGCTGCGTAGCCGACATACTCTTAAAAGACTGCGGATTATATTCACTTTGCAATGTCGCCTGCTCCTTCAATATTGCACTCTCCTGATCAGAGGTAATTTTACCGACTTTTACATCCGCGTCCAATTTACTTTTAATTCGCTGCTGCATTGTTTGCTGCATACTGGCTTTCTGCTGCTTCATATATTGCGACATAAAAGACTGTACGTCAGATTGATTCAAGTTATATTTTTGCGCGATTGCTTGAGCAAGTCCGGAAAAAGGATCTGTCTTTTGTTGCGCGTGAACAATCTGACTGCCGCCGAGAAGTATTCCTCCGGCAGCAAGGACTGAAAGAACCGGTAAAAGTATTTGCTTTTTTAACATTTTATTTTCACCTCCCTTCGCCCGCCGTAGCTTTATGCGAAGGCGGGCTTCGCACTTATATACCCGTAAATATCTTATCTATATGGATAGTACAGACTATTATTGAAAAAATGCTTAAGAGGCAATCTAACAAGCTACTTCTTGTAACTAAATCTTATCTGCATGTTTTTGATGATAAATAGAAAGAGTCAATAATTTATTTAGTGTTTATAAAATCTTTTTCTGCCACTCCTGCTTGTCGAATAATACTTCTTAATGTTCCTGTTTTTATTTCTCTATGATGAGGCACTACGCAAGTTTTCTTTGTTCTTTCATTCCACCATATTTCATGTGATCCGCCAGTTGCTCTCCGAAATACAAATCCTAATTTACGAAGCTTTTTAATTACATCTCTGTAAGGAAGAGGAGAAATATTTGACATAAAAATGTCTGAATCAATTTATTGATACAATCAAAGGGAAGATAATACTAAATCCGCTGTTTTCTTTCTTTGAAGTTTTTTTTAATTTTAATGGAATTTTTAATTCTTCTTCCTTATACAATTCAATCAACGAAGATGCTACGTATGAAATTTCGTTAATCGCTTCCTCGATTGTATCTCCTTGCGCATAACAATCTTTCCAAATAGAACAAGTGGCAACAAATCCACCATCCTTTTCTTCCTGGATAGTAATTGGTAATTCGTATTCTTGAAGGTCAATTTTTTTCTTTTGATCATTCATAATAAAATTATATTATCAAATTTCTACTATAGACACAAGCTTAAGAGCATTCAAATGCTTGTTAATTTCTATTTAATTCCCAATAAATGCGGCAAAATGGTGCCTAATAAGTATCCCCCTATTCCCGCACCGGCTCCGATAAGTAATACTTGTAGTCCGCTTTTAATATAAGGCAAAGATGCAACTTTCCCTTTCGCCAAACCGATACAAAAAAGCGCGACGAAAGTCGCCAGAATAGAACAAACAATTGCCGGCATACCGGATATTAAAAAATATGGAAATAACGGTACAATTGCCGCGAGCATATATGATAAGCCGACCAATACAGCATCTCTTATCGGAGCGCTGGGAAGATCCGGATCAATGCCTAATTCTTTTTGCACCATGTTGGTAAAATAAGACGACTTATTTTTTAGTAAAATCTCTACAATTTTTTGCGCATCTTCTTCCGACATTCCTTCATTTTTATATAGCAGAATCATTTCCTCCCGTTCGTATTTAGGATGATCCGCCATTTCTTTTCGCTCTTTATTTATTTCATTTATAAATACTTGTTTTTCGGCCTGAGAAGCCAAAAATGCACCGGTAGCCATAGAAAAAGCGCCTGCCAAAGCCTCTGAAATTCCGGCAATTAGTACGATATGATTGTCGCTAAACGCGCCTGCTACCGAAGAAACCACACCTAAAGGAACCAATAAACCGTCTTGGGCGCCAAAAACCAGTTCACGGATTTGTGCTAATTTCCCAACTCGCTCTTTCTCTTGTAAGACATGCTCGAGTGTATGTTTTTGAGTAGCCATGTAATTATTATAAACAATCTTAAAAAATTATGTTACAGAAATATTACAATTATCTTTCTACAAACTTAACTTCATGTGTCATTGTATGATTAAGAAAGGAGGTAAATATGGAGATGCAATCAAGAACAGCCAACATTATCACCTTGGTTGCCGCTATTTGGCTTATCCTGGCGCCGAGCATATTGGGCTATAGTCTTAATGCAGCTAAAATGAATGACATCTGGCTGGGTATTATCGTCGGTATACTCTCGATTGTTCGTCTCATTTCGCCATTGCGAAATATTTGGGTTTCTTGGATTAATGTAGTTGGCGGAGTCTGGCTGATAATCGCGCCATTTGTCCTAGGTTACAGCGGTAGAGCATCTATGTGGAATGACATAATTTTGGGACTAATAGTTGCTGTATTTGCAATTTGGAGTTCCGGAGTTAGCGCCACCACGCAGGGAACACAAAGACAGGCTCACGCCTAAATTCCAAGATTACATTGGAGAAACGTTTAGGAGCGGAAAGACGTTAGAAAACCAAAATTCCTCCCCGCTGGGAGCAATAGCAGATACTTTATATTGATACTGCACATTCTTTTTGAGATAGGAGATTGTATAAGCAGTAATATTATGTGGAATATTTCTAACTGCGTTGCTGAAGGTGGGTTCGGAATTAGTTTTATAGTAAATATTGTAGGCTACGGCTCCAGGAATTGGTGACCAATATACCACAGATTGACTATAAAGGGGACGAAAAATACTGGCTCCTGCCACTGACTGAGAGAAAGAATGTCTGTTTAAGGATAATAAAGTGAAAACAATAACTAAAGCTGCGAATGCATAAAAAACAGTAATTCTGCTGAAGGTATAAACCGGCGTATGCGAAACAGAACGCGAAGATTTATTCAAATGAGATTTTTTGTGTGCAATTTTTTTAACCTTTTTTGCCATGACTATATTAGATTAGACAAAAACCTCATCCTTTGTCAAGGGCAGGAAGAACTGACATTACCCCAGTTTGCTAAATGATCAGCTAATAGTTAAGTTATCTTTTTGTATACGGTTGAGATAATAGTTGTGGTTGATGTAGTTTCTACGAAAGAAGCCACAATAAAACTCCCGCATCCAGCGTGGCGTCTGG
>DATKGO010000054.1:0-8825 GCA_035510695.1 Patescibacteria group bacterium
CTACTGGCTGGTTACCCATAGGAACTAAAGCGTAGTACCAATTCCTATCGGTTGTCAAATTAACAAAGTGGAGAAAATGTAGTTTTTGTGATTAATTCTTCTTGTTGTAGCCGTGCTAATCTTCATATTGAGAATTGGTGACACATATTTTATTTAATTTCCAATTTTATATCTATAAACATTTGTATCTCTTTTTTCAAAACCCAACCTTTTATATAAATTATTTGCAGACTCACGTAAAGGTCGGGAAGTAAAATCTAAATAACTTACTCCCTTTTCTCTCGCCTTTTGCAAAACACTTTCAATAAGTTGAGAACCGATTCCTTGCTTTCTAAATTTGTTATCTACCACTACGTCTTCCATTATTCCTTTTAATCCAAAAGGAATTCTATAAATAATTAACGTCGCCATGCCCACTATTTGATTTGTCTCTTTACAACGTGCGATAAAAAGATAATTACTGCCAGATGAAAGCATAAATTTAATATCTTTTTCTTCTAAAGATTTGGCTTGGCTATCAAGTTGTGTCAGTAAAATATTTAATTTATTTGTAATTTCCGGTGAAAAAATTGTAAGATGTTCAATAATTATGGATTCGTTTGACATAACTGAAGTTATAGAGAAATTTGTTTTTCGGCAGCTTTCAATTCGTCAGGAGTATTGATACCTCTCCAAGGAAAATTTTTACCTTCTACTGTTTCAACTTTTTCATTATTTTTTAGTGCAAGTTCAATAATATCGGTCAAATAATATTCACCCGACACCGGATTTTTCCCAATTCTTGGCAAATACTTCGCTAAAAATGCTTTGTTGAAAATATAGCAGCCCGAGTTTATCTCATTAACTTTTTTCTGCTCTTCAGTTGCGTTTTTTTCTTCCACAATTTCACTAACATTTCCATTTTCATCCCGCAAAACTCTACCCAAACCTTTCGGCTCCGAAACTGTAAAGGTAATAAAAGTTACTGCAGCGTTACTACCCATATGCTTAATAACTAAAGTATTTAATAGAGATGCCGGATATAATGAAGCGTCATCGCCATAGATCACTATTACATCGGAAATCTTTTCCGGTAATTTTTTCAGTCCCACTTGCACGGCATGGGCTGTACCCAACTGTTCTGTCTGTTCTACGGTTAAAACATTTTCGCCGGCTAAAGCTTCAATCACTGATTCCTTGGCATATCCGACTACTGCCACAATTGCACCTAAATCTAAGGTTTTGAGCAAATGAACTATACGCAGCACCAAAGGCTTATTACCCAGCAGCATGGCCACTTTATTTTTATCCTGGCACTGCATTCGCGTACCTTTCCCCGCCGCCAAAATAATTGCTCCGATATTTTGATAATTATTATTCATCTTCCGCTTTTATAATATTCGCACCTAATTTTTGCAATCTATTTTCGAAATCTTCATATCCCCGTTTTATGTTATGAACGCCGTGAACCACACTTTCTCCTTTAGTCAATAGTGCTGCAACTACCAATGAAGCTCCTGCGCGCAAATCCGAAACTTCCACCACCGCGTCATGCAGCTGTGTGGGACCATGGATACGAGCTGCATGAAAAAATTCCGGCCGGTCATCCGAAAGATTAAAATTGTAAATGGATTTCTTATCTGCCACTTCCGGATTGAACAAATCAATCTTTGCTCCCATTTTTCGCAATTGTAAAACATAACTAAATCTATACTCAAAAACTGTTTCCAATATCACCGATTCTCCCTGCGCCTGTGTCATAAGAACCGCCCATGGCGCTTGCCAGTCTGTCATAAAACCCGGGTAAGGTTTGGTTGTAACGTCCACCGCTTTTAATGGCTTATCATAATAAAATCGTATACCGTTTTCTTTTATTTCCACTCCTCCACCGACCACTTTCAGCACGTCAATAAATTCTTTCAATCCTTCTTCATTAACATCCTCAACAAATACATCACCTTTAGTCGCGATAGCGGCAATTGCAAAAGTTACTACTTCATTTCTATCGGGAGCTATGGAAAATTCCGTACCATGCAACTGCTCAACCCCGTCTATCACAATTTCCCGCTGCGAAATCCGCTTAACTTTCGCGCCCATTTTATTTAATAAATCGATTAATTCATCAATTTCCGGCTCGGCAGCGGCATTATGCAGAAGCGTTTGCCCCTTGGCTAAAACCGCGGCAATCAAAAGGGTCTCTGTACCCGTATGCGTGTTTTTCTCAAAAGTATATTCTGTTCCTTTCAATCCATTTGTCGTCGCGTGAAAATAGCCGTCTTCACTTTCATAATCAATTTCAGCACCCATTGCCTTAAGTCCTTCAACTGTCCTGTCAATCGGCCTGGCGCCAAGTCTGCAGCCACCCGGATTGGGAATAATTGCCTGACCATGCCGAGTTAGAAGGGGTGCCATAAACATAGACGATGTTCTGATATGAGCCGCTTGATCAAGCGTAATAATATTTTTAGAAAAATTTTTTACCTGAATTGTCGCGGTGTGGTCGTCAATAGTTATAGTTCCGCCCAATTCTTTGATAATATCCGCCATTATGAAAAAGTCAGATATCAAGGGAACGTTGTGAATAATTACAGGTTCTGAGGTTAAACAAGCAGCTACGAGCGTTTTCAAAGCCACATTTTTAGCTCCTGAAGGCCTAATAGTGCCGGATAATCTATTTCCACCTTTTATAATATATTTTTCGTTATCGTTCTTCATACTTTGATCTTTAGGATAATATTTTGTATACGTCTCCCGCACCCATCGTGACAACCACCGTATTTGCCGGATAATTTTTTGACTGTAGGTATTTTATCACATCCGAAAGTGTAGATTCATAGAGAACTTTCCCTCCTGCTTTTTCAATGGCTGAAGCAAGCATTTTAGAGGAAACTGAGTCATCATTTTGTTCACGCGCGGAAGCAAAAATGTCAGTGAGAACCACTTCATCCACGCCCGAAAAGGCATGCGCAAAATCGTTAAATAAAGCTTTAGTTCGTGAATAAGTATGTGGCTGAAAGATACAAATTATGTAATTATGCGGATACATTGAACGAAGAGTTCTAAGTGTAGCTTTAATTTCGGTTGGATGATGGGCATAATCATCATAATAAATTACATTTTGCGGCAAGCTTGGGTTGATAAAGGAAATTTTTTCCAGTCTTCTTTTTGAACCTTTGAAAGCCTGAAGACCGGACTGCGCTTGAGTAAAAGATAGTCCCAAGTCTCCGGCCAAACAAATTACCGCCAAGGCATTAAGCGCGTTATGTTCACCGGGAATCTGCAGAGAAAAATCAACCGCTTCCGATGAATGATTAACGACAATTTTAAATTTAATCCCATCAATAGTTTCTTCAATTTTAGATTTATCAATAAAATAATCATTATTTTTCGAAAAGCCATAAGAAATTGTTTTACAGACTACTCTTTTAGCAATTTCCGAAAGATTTACATCATCACCATTATAAATAAATACACCCTCCGCAGGAAGCTGCTTGGCGAATGCCAAAAAACTTTCTTTGATTTCTTCAATACTTGAATAAACGTCAGGATGATCGAGCTCCAAGCTGGTCATGATCAGATATTTGGGATGTTGCCAGAGAAATTTAGTTTTTGCTTTTCGCTGTCCGTTTTCTTCATATTCATTCACATATTCATCCGCTTCGGCGATAAAATATTTGCCTTTTCCCAAGTATCCGGGCAATTTGTCCTGCAAAGAATCAATTGACGAAGTCCCGATTATATATGACGGATCAAGTTTCAATTGCTGTAAAAGTGTTGCCGCCATGGCGGTAGTCGTAGTTTTCCCATGCGTTCCGGTAATTGAAATTCCCATAAAATTTCCCCCAAAAATAGAGCCGTTCATAAACTCGCCGACTGCCTGGGCCTGCGTCCAAACCGGAATATTTCTTTTCTTAGCTTCGGAAACTTCCGGATTATTCAATCCATTATGCGCAATTGTCGTTATAACCAAATCCACCTTATCCAAACTTACCGAGGAAAAATTAGAAGATATCTCTGTAATACCGGCCTGAGACAACGCGCTATCGGTAATAAATTTTTTATCCACGTCCGAGCCGCTTACTTCCATTCCTGCTTCTTTGGCAATAATCGCCAACGGAGTCATTCCTACTCCTTTTATGCCGACAAAATGTATTCGTTTTATATTATTCATTGAATTCTTCTGCCACCCTCCGGGTGAAATAGCTCTGCACCCTTTAATGGCAATAAATTTAACGGTTCGTCATTCATAAATCCTAAATCTTAAATCAAATTTCTCCGTCCCAACGCTTTCTTCACCGCTTCATGATCACTCCATGGAATTTCTCCCTTTCCCAAATTCATCGATTTCTCATGTCCTTTACCTGTTATTACCACAATATCACCTTTTTTGGCCAATGAAATTGCTTTATCAATCGCTTCCTGTCGATCATTTATTTTATATAGTCCTTTATTCTTTATTCTTAATTCTTTATTCTCGATTCCTGACACAATTTCGCCGCTTATATCATCAACAAACTCTCGTCTCGGATCTTCTGCCGTCAAGATAATGATATCGGCATATTTATCGGATGCTTTACCCATCAATGGTCTTTTACTTGCATCACGCGCGCCGGCACTTCCAAAAACGTGGATAATTCTTCCTTTTTGAATACTTTTTCTGAGCGAACTAAGAATTTGTTCTATACTGTTTGGTGTGTGCGCAAAATCAATCATTACTTTAAAGTCAGTTTTCCCTGAGCTCGTCGAAGGGTAAACAATTTCACTTCTACCCTCGGGAGCGGTAAAATCCAGAAGAGCCGCGCGAATAATTTCTTCATCAATTCCCAACTCTAAACAAACGGCAATCGCGGCCAAACAATTATATTGATTAAAATCCCCCAACAAATTCGTCTTAAACGGAAAAGTCTTCGGATTCACATCAGAATTATTACCTAAACCATAAGTAACAACTTTTTTATTTTTTATTTTTTTCTTTGAGATTTGAGACTTGAGATTTGAGATTTTTTGATAAGAATCATCATCTCTATTAAGAATTTGAACTCGGGAATATTTCAATAACTTATATTTAGCCTCAATATAATTCTCGTAGGTTTTATGATAATCCAAATGCTCATGAGTAACATTTGTGATCACACCGATAGCAAAAGGGATACCAAAAACTCGGTTTTGATCCAAAGCATGCGAAGTAGTTTCTAAAACAACATATTTTGCACCGGCTTTCTTCGCCAATTTAATATACTTAGTCACCATCCAAGGATCGGGTGTGGTAACGTGGAATCCTGTGTCATATGGCTTTTCGTCAATAATTGCGGCTACAGTGGAAATTAGAGCAGCTTTCAAACCTGTCCTATGTAAAATGTGGTAAATCATGCTCGAAGTGGTGGTTTTCCCATCTGTTCCTGTCACCCCGATAAACGTCATGCCATTAACCGGAAATCCGTACAAAGTGTGCGCGGCTAAGGCTTGACCCAAGTGGTATATGTTTTTTGTCTTCTGCCACATTGCCTTCACATTATACACCAATTCTCAATATGAAGATTAGCACCCGAGTTCTAGAAACGATCGCACCCCCCTGTAAGGGATAAGAAGGTACAATTCACTTCCTGAGGTGGGAGAGGGGGTGAATTATGCAACATACAAAAATAACGCAAAAAGAACGGGAGTTACTAAGTAGCTGGAAAAAGGAAGGAGTAGCCAATAAAGAAATCGCTCGGAGATTGTCTCGTCCTGTTCTGACCATACGCAGAGAACTAAAAAGGAACAAAATACGAGTTTCTGTTGGAAAAGACTGGGAGCTCGTTTATGAGCCATTTCATGCTCAACATGTTGCAGAAGAGCGAAAACAAAATGCCTATCTGGCTAAACAACCTTTAAAAGATAAAAAAATATATCGATATGTTTTAAAGCATTTACGTAAGGGTTGGTCTCCAGAACAAATATCAGGAAGACTGCGGGAGGTTGATCATAAGAACGATCCTTCTTGGCAGATCTGTATGGAAACGATTTATCAATTTATCTACAAGGAGAAAACAGATAGGACAAAACAGAGTCAATTGTCAGAAATGGATGGGAGAAGAAAAAGAGCAAAAACACTCATAACTGTAACCGATGTATCCCAGCCTCTTTACGAATATTTGAGGCGAAAACAGGTCAGAAGACGAAAAAAAGGAGGAAGAAAGTCACAACGTGTCAGAATACCGGATAGAGTCAGTATTCACGACAGGCCAGTCATTGTTGCTAAACGTAAACAGTTTGGTCATTGGGAGGGAGATAGTATTGTTGGGAAAAATCACGCCTCAGGACTGCATACTGAATATGAACGGGTCTCCTCGATGATAAGATTTGAGAGACTGAGTAGAATAACTGCGGGAGAGACGGCCTTAGCGGCACAAAAGATATTCTCTCCACTACCGGAAATGGCAAGAAGATCAACAACTCTTGATAATGGATCTGAACATACTAATCATAGTGATTTTGGATTACAAGCATATTTTGCAGATCCATATTCCTCCTGGCAGCGAGGAGGAAATGAAAACTGTAACTTGTGGATCAGATACTACTTTCCAAAAGGGACTGACTTTAGTACAATCAGCGATGAAGAATTAAAAGACGTTGAATGGGAGCTAGACAACAGACCCAGGAAGCGTCTTAAATTCAGAACACCTCAGGAAGTATTTTCTGAGTACCTCAATAATCCCTAAAGGGGTGCATTAGTTCCTAGAATACGGGAATCTCAGTTTATCAATCCTTGCCGCTTCAATCATATTGGTAACAATAGATTCTTCTTGCAGTTCGGCAACCTGCATTTTTTTAAGCCCATCCAGTACTCGTTTCGCATCTTCCGGTTGTACATTGCCTTTGAGCCATTCCTCCCTTTTTTTCTCTGTTAAAATCATCTCCAAAAGCAAATTAAGCTGTTGGCTAATAGCGGTAAGGGGCGTTCTTACTTCATGTCCCATAATGTCTACCTGATCTTTTTGCTGCTCAGTAAGATCTTTTAATTGTTTTGTTTTTCTTGTCACTTCTTGCTCTAAAGTAACATTAAACTGTTTAATTTTTTCATAAGACTCCGCATTCTGGATGGCAACTGAAACTTCGGGACCGAATATCTTTAAAACGTTAATATCCTGTTCTGTATATATTTCACCGGATTTTTTCTCACCTAATAACAACATCCCTTCTGTAAGGTCATCTTTAATCAATGGAACCATGATGGAGATATTTGCTACGCTCATCATTTGATGAATTTCTTCTTCCTCTAGTTCTTCAAGGATTAACATATTATGAAATGTTAATAGTTTTTTTATAACTTGAGGATCAAAGCTAGGTCTATTATCAAAACCTTCATAGATCAAGCTTGTTTGCTCGTTATTAACGCTGGTTATGACAAAAACACCTCTTGCTATGTGTAGGGTCGTAGCCAATTCATGTAATGTTCCCTGTGTTAAAGGCTCAAGCGTTAAGGTCATAGCCATAATTTTCGTTAGAGAAGCTATTAAGTCATCGGTGTTATACTTACTTCGATAAAAGATTTTATCTGTTGTATTCTCTAACCCTCGCCTAATCGGATTAAATGTAAACGCTATAAGCAAGGCTAGCCCCGTGTAAACGGATGTTTGATTATTATTTACTTCACTATTGAATAAATAGTGGCTTAGAAGAAATATACCAAACGCATATATAGACCCAACCAACACCACAAGCAGCGTATATGCTATAGACCTGGCAAGTACCAATCTAATATCCCATAGACGATGACGAATAACCGCATAACTTGTAAAGACAACAATAAAAACAGTAAATAATGGACCATAATTATCAAAAGCGAAATTGTTAAAAGCGAAGGGAATAATAAAATTAGTAGTTGCAGCACCAATAGCAGTAAGGACTACTCCTAATAATAAATATTGTATTTGAACACGCTGAAACCCTTTGGATTTAAAGTAATGTACTGCTAAAAAAGCAAAAGAAACCAATAGGTAAGCTAAAAATTGTAAAGCAAAAAAGAAAATTCCTCTGCCAAAAACAACTCCTGTACCTCCGGATATAAAAGTAATACCAGTAATAACGTAATTATTTAGCGATAAGTAATTCGAAACAATAATCGGAACAAGGAGCGGTAATAACGACCAAAAAGATATTTTCCTGATTTCGTTTGGAAACACAAAAGAAAAATATAGCAAAAAAAATGTTACATAAGGAGACAATACAAAGATCCATTTATTTAGTAAAAAGGCTGTGGCGTAATTACTAGGCTGGTTAGAGAAATAATTAATTATAATCCATAGACAAACTGAGAATATCAGCAAAGAAAAGGATATATTTATGTGCTTTTTGGGATTTTTAATTAAAATTATTACGCCTAAAGCAAAATTAAGAAAGATGATAAAAAAGATGAGTAAAGATCCATATATCATAGGTGGCTATACATCTAGCATAGCAAGACGGTAATAACTATTCAATGAAAGAGCATAAAGGGAGACTAATCTTAGCGGCCTGCAGGACCATAAAATCCTTCAAATCCTGGAATAGATCTTTCTTGATTAACTGGAGCATCTAGAAACGCAGCAAGACCCTTATTTCCTCCAGCGTCACAATTGGCAATACATTTTTCTACATTGAGTACAGTTGGGAATGTCATTGATCCCATATAGTTCTCGCCTTCTCCAACCTGGGGTATGCCAAAGGAAGTATATGAACCATTTAAGATTCTAGTACTCCGTTCTCTTGAATTTGCTTCGTAAATATGTCATGCTAATAATTATCTAAACTGTAAGGGGGTGATTATGTGCATATATCTGCCCAAACAAAATTTAAAGTAATCCTATCGCCACCTCCCCAGATCG
>DATKGO010000055.1:0-2081 GCA_035510695.1 Patescibacteria group bacterium
CGGAACACATTTAAAGACTAGACATATAGATAAGATTATTATTACATGCCATTCAAGAAAGGAAATAGACATTTCTCTAAAGCGAGAAACTTTACCGCGAAAATCAATGTTTACTGCTCATGAAGCAACGAAACTAAAAAAGGAGGTTAAACACCTTGTAAAGGTCAATAAAATGACTACAAACTGGGATGATGATGCAACAATAGGAACTGCATTTGGTCCAACTACAAGTACTGGAGCAGTTAAAGGGCTAAATATGGAAATAGGTTTAGCTGTCGATCCAACTGATGGAACTGAGGCCTATTGTCTTGATAAAAAGATGGATATGACATTATGGTTGTCTAATGTTAATCCTACGGGAATTGATGCGAATGTGAGAATCATTCTATTCCGCGATACTGCAAATTTACAAGCTGAACCTGCTGTTACAGATGTTTTGCAAGTTGATAATATTTTCTCTCCATATGATTATGTAAATCTAAATCGGTTTAGAATAATCTATGATAAAATCCATCATCTCCAACCAAATGTAAATCAAGCATCTGGCGCGAATTCTGTTTGTTCAAAATTCATACGCATTCACAAGAAATTCAAAGACGTTAAAATGAGTTACGTAGGTAATTCAGGAACTGTAACGGACTGTCAAAAGAACCAATTGTTCATTCTTTGTATAACTGATACACCAGGTTCTTCTGGTGTTAATGTTTCAGGTTATTCAAGACGACATTTCGAGGAAGCCAAACTCAAAAATTAATTTAAGTATAGATTTTATCTTACCCATATAAGAAAATTAATGAAATCATTTAAAGTTTTAATCACTCTAATAACTCATCCCCGATGAGCTATAAGAAAAACTCAATTTTTGTCTTCCGGCGTTCAATCAATGATTCCCACCGTCAACACCAATACTTAAAACCTCCTACTAAATACCAATTCTATACAAATTGGTTCATCTCTAAATTGAGCAAGTCTTATTTCTACCCAGAGAATAATGATAATCTAGACCGGGCCACGCCTCCCGAAGGGGTAATCCATAATAATGCAAATAATTTATTGCATAACTGTTTTGCTGGAACTGTTGCTTT
The DNA here is from genome assembly GCA_035510695.1 of Patescibacteria group bacterium. Lineage (GTDB taxonomy): Bacteria > Patescibacteriota > Microgenomatia > Levybacterales > UBA12049 > DAIDHK01. The sequence continues at coordinate 1,086 of DATKGO010000055.1, forward strand.
TCTGGCTCACAAAAGGATTTCCAATAAGAAATGGAAGGATCATACAAATTCCTTTCAAGAAGAATTTATTCTTAAACGTTTGGCCGAATGGAGGGAACGTTATTCTATTAAGATAGAAATTCTCGTATTTGAGGATGCGGACCATACCTGCCGTCACGCTCACTTCTTTTATCATTTCGACGATCCAAATGTACAAATTCACGGATTGGAATTCTGGACTAAATTTGATTCTCCTCCTTCATCAAATGGAAAGCCCCAATATGCTTTTCTCAATAAACCAGTATTTAATTTATCTGGCTGGGAAAAGTATATGAAGAAAGATATTGTGGATACTATAAGTTAAACCATACGGAGTAATCCTTTTTCTTTTTAAAAATGATTTTGACTTTTTTCTAGTAGGAAGTTTTTAAGATTTATATTTATTTTGTTTCTAACTATTATCAGCCTCAGCTGATAATAATTGTAAATAAATTGAAATCTAATATTCAGAACTGAGTACGCAGTATATCTATATAACGGAACACATTTAAAGACTAGACATATAGATAAGATTATTATTACATGCCATTCAAGAAAGGAAATAGACATTTCTCTAAAGCGAGAAACTTTATACCGCGAAAATCAATGTTTACTGCTCATGAAGCAACGAAACTAAAAAAGGAGGTTAAACACCTTGTAAAGGTCAATAAAATGACTACAAACTGGGATGATCAAAGTTCTCTAACTGCATTTGGTCCAGCTACTGATACTGGAGCAGTTGAAACTATAAATCCTGAAATAGGTTTAGCTGTTGATCCAACAGATGGAACTGAAGCTTATTGTCTTGATAAAAAGATGCAAATGACACTATGGTTATCTAATGTTAATCCTAGTGGTATTGATGCGAATGTTCGTATTATACTATTTCGTGATACTGCAAACTTACAAGCATTACCTGCTGTAACAGATGTTTTGCAGTCTGATTCTATTTATGCTCCATTTGATTATGTAAATCTA
>DATKGO010000056.1:0-23482 GCA_035510695.1 Patescibacteria group bacterium
CAGTATTATTTTTTCTTCTGGCGATAGGATTACTTTAAATTTTGTTTGGGCAGATATATGCACATAATCACCCCCTTACAGTTTAGATAATTATTAGCATGACATATTTACGAAGCAAATTCAAGAGAACGGAGTACTAGACTCCTAAGCATTATGAGAATTGAACGTAATCTTTATATAGGAAGACAGGCAGCTGAAGGAAGTAAAATACTGAAACAGCCTATACATGTATTTTTCCCTTTACCTCAGCCTGAAACAGAAAAGAGTTTTGGTATATCATACCACGCTCTTATAACAGGAGATATCACAGAACAACAAAGACTTCATGACCTAATAAGGGATGATAATGAAATTCTCGCAGACGAGGTGGATTTATCATATCGAAATTTCGGTAGAAGATTACCTGATTTTGCCGATTATTTCCTAATGGGAGCACTGGGTGGATATCTTGCTCTTAAGGAGGTTGCTGACCAAAAAGGAGGACAACTCCCCAAAATTACCGAGGCGATGATGAGAAATACCATCGTAGAATGCGTAGGAGGGGAAGACAAATTTAGAGAATTGGAAGAAGATTATAGAGCATTAAGTAAACTATCTCCTTTAGAACCTCAAATTTACTCACGAACAGCATTGCCTCTTTCGGATTTTACAAAAGATAATTCTTTGCTTGTATATCTAGGGAATAACCAACCTGATAGAGTACAACTAAATCCTACGCAAACGATGATAAATAATACAACTGAATATCGTTTCAATTCATTACCTTTAATTGATCGTCTTAAGGGATTGCAAACGAATGGATTTGCATTTTCTGATCATTTTTCATCAGATCAAATTGATCAGCTCTATTCATTATGGGGTATAACTTTTGGGTGGAATATTGATGAAATAGCTAGCTTTCAAAGACGTTTGCTTGGCGAGATATCTTCGCATCCAGATAAACGCAGCGTATGGTTTAGTTCTATACAAAAAGATGATAAAATTGTTGGCGCTGCAATGGCTGAACTTTTAACAATTCCAACTCTAACTAGTGAGCTCGATTTAGTAGAAAGCACGGAATGGAGAACACTTGAAGGATATGGAGGAAATGGCGTAATGACAGCTACAGTAGCCTTATTAAATGCCCAAGTCTTGAAAGAGCGAGCATCAACAGACTTACCACTTATATATGCAGAGTGTAACTATTCTTCTCGTTCTGATCTGGCAGCTAACGGAGCTTATTTTACTGTACCTTCCAGATCGGCAACTGATTCACCACAAATTTTAAGACAACATGTTGGAGTTAATGATGGATACGAAGGACGGTTGCGTGACTTTGTAATTATGCATTTACCAAAAGAAGCAATAAACTATGCTTATAATCCATTCCAAGTTAACAAAATGTTAGATTTACTAAGCTAAGCTCCAATATAATAATAATGAAAATTATTTATACTGATATACAAAAAAAACATAATCCAATTTATGAAATATATGATGGAGTTAAAGAATCCTATGCAGAAAAAAAAGAACGTATAACATCAATAGTTTCTGCATTAAAAGAAAATAATTATACAGATTTTATTTCTCCACACCACTTTCCATTATCTAATATAACTTCATTACACCATATAGCTTATTTTAACTTTTTATCTAATAGAACTAAAAAAATAAAAGAAGGGGAGGAATTATATCCTTCATATTTTATTATGGATACTTATACTCCATTAACAAAATATACCTTTGAAGCAGCAATGGCCTCAGCAAATGTTGCATTAACTGGAGCAGAGCTAATATTAAATGGTGAAAAAATCTGTTACTCATTATGTCGTCCACCCGGACATCACGCAGAAGAAAGGTCAAGCGGAGGTTATTGCTATTTTAATAATGCTGCCATAGCAGCAAATTATTTATCCTCACAAGGACGTGTCGCGATTTTAGATATAGATTATCACCATGGTAATGGGACGCAACATTTTTTCTATGAAAGAAATGATGTGTTATATGTTTCTCTACATGCTGATCCAAACTTAAAATTTCCATATAATTCAGGTTTTGTTGATGAAATAGGAAAAGGTAAAGGAGAAGGTTTTAATAAAAACTATCCGCTACCTCTAAATATATCAAATATCGAATATGCCAATATTCTTAAAAGGGCCTTAAAAGATATTAGAGATTATAAACCTAATTTTTTAATAGTATCAGCTGGTTTTGATACATATGAAAAAGATCCTATTGCAGGTTTTGCATTAACAATTCCTTTTTATAAAGAAATTGGACAAATAATCTCATCATTGACAATGCCTAAATTAATTATCCAAGAAGGTGGATATAATATTGATGATTTAGGTAGAATAGTTGTGAGTTTCCTTAAGGGTTTTATTAAATAATCAGTCGACTTTTATAGTTTTAGTATTAAAATAATTTATATCACATTATGGCTAGAATTGAAAATTCATCAGAGGAACAAATCGGTTCTGGGTTTGAAGAATTATTAACGGGACTTTTTACCCAATCAGAATTAATGATTCTTGATTTTAATCAGATTCCACCTGGAACCCCAGACTATAAAAATATACGAGCTTTTTTCGAAAGATGTCAAACTTCTGGAGTTAATCCACGTTTGCCAGAAAACAGACAACAATTTAACAACAATTTTCTAGAAAAAAGTGGAAAGCGCTATTTGATCAGTAGATATGCCGAAGACAGACATGAAATGCTAAAAGGATCACAAATAGCTGAAGAAGGACGTACGCTACATTTAGGAATTGATATTTTTTCTAAAGATTTAGAGCCAGTTTATGCACCTTACGACGGAACGATTGTTTCAGTTGGTAGAGAAGATGGACCACATAGCTTTGGACATTACATAATATTAAAACCTGATAAGTCTATAACAGATCACTATCTTTTTTTAGGCCATTTATCAAAGAACTTACCTAATTTAGGTACGACTTCTGGTGGCGAACGAATTGCCACATTAGGCAATTGGATTGATGATGAAAATGGGGGTTGGTCAAGACATGTACATGTTCAACTATTATCTGAACTTCCAAAACCTGATGAACTACCAATTGGGTATTCAACTAAAGATAACTTGAGTCAAAATATGCTCAAATATCCAGACCCTTCATTGCTTGTATTTAGATAAAACAACCGCATCTTTGATACAAGCTTAACAATATTTTGATCGATTTATAAATTCAATCAAATCTAATATAATTAATATTGTGATTAATCAAAATTTCGTGCTTCTTGGTGTTGTAATTGAGTTTGTTGGTGGACTAATTTACATTATTGAAACATTAAAAGGGACTATTCAACCAAATAAAATCAGTTGGTTATTATGGTCAATTTATACACTAATCGCATTTGCCGCTGAAGTCTCGCAAGGAGTCGGAATAGTATCACTTACAACTTTCATCACTGGATTTTGTCCATTCCTGGTATTTATTGCTTCCTTTTTTAATAAAAAATCGCAATGGAAAATAACCAAATTTGATATTGGATGCGGACTTTTATCAATATTAGGAATATTACTCTGGTATATAACAAAAACAGGTAACTTTGCTATATTATTTAGTATCATTGCAGATACTTTAGCTGGTTTGCCAACTATTATTAAATCGTACAATGAACCGGAAACAGAAAATGACTTCGTGTTCTCGTTTGGCATTATTAATGCCGGAATAGGCCTTCTCGTAATAAATGTTTGGAATTTTCAAAACTATGGATTTCCACTTTACCTATTACTAATACAAACACTCTTTTTTGTTCTTATTCGTTTTAAATTAGGCAAGAAAATCAAGCTTTCCCATAAACTTTCATAAACTGATCAATATCCTGAGCATTTGTTTTACCAGAAATTTGAGTTCCGTATATAAGTTGGCGTGTATTTCCAACTACATTCGGAGAAAACAGTTCGTAACTCGCCGGTCCAAAATTCATTAGAGCATTTAAATGTATACCTGCTTTATGAGCAAAACCATTCTCTCTATTAGTTAAAAGATTAAACGGGACATCATGATTAATCATTTTTGCAACGCTATTTTCTACCGAAGTGAGCAAATCTATTTTGTAACGATTGCTCATTGTATTTTCAAAATGATACATTGAGGCAAGAAAAGTGCTTAGCGCTGTAATACCACTCCGTTCGCCAATTCCCAATAATGTCGTGTCAACCCAATTAGCACCATTTTTTAAAGCACTTATGGCATTGCTGTTTGCTTGACCCAAATCATTATGAAAATGAACTTCAATTTCCGTGGTAAATAAATGTCGAAGAAAACGAACTGATTCTTCAACTTCCCAACTCATAGCTACACCTAAAGTATCCGCAATACCTATCCTATTGGCATGCAATCGCTCTGCAACCGTGAATACTTGGATTGCTTGTTGTTTATCTGCTTGAAAGAAATGCTCAACGCTCACTCTAACCTCAAGCTGTTGTTCTCTTGCATATAGAACTCCTTCAATTAATTGAGCAATGTATTCATCGAAAGTTTTATTCATTTTAGACAGACGCTCGTGGGAAATACTGCAGAGAATATTTACGCCATCAACGCCTGCATCCTTTGCCGCTTTGATATCTGAAATTTTATTCCTAACATGAGCGAGTATTTTAGAACGATGAGGCATTTTTGTTAATTGTTTAATAGTGTTCCCGATTTCAGCAGCTACAGGATTACCTACTTCTATCCGGTCAACGCCAATAGCCGAAAGCATTTTAACAATTTTTTTTTGCTGTGATAAAGAGAAATTTGCATATCGAAATTGCTGCCCTTCACGAAGCGTAGAATCAATAATTCCTCTATATGATGTAATAATATTAGTTTTATACATATCTATATTGATTATTATAAAGAAATTTAAGCCTAAGTCAATTTATTAACATAAATTGACTTTTTTTATAATTTATGTTACATATGTAACATGATAAGCACGGCAGATGTTGTTTCAGAAATTATTAGAAATCAGCCATTGTTAGAAGATGGTTTATCTCGAGGTATTATTAGCTACTCCGCATTGGCAAGAGATATACGCCCACAAATTGAAGAAAAACTAATGAAGAAGGTCACACGTGGAGCAATAGTTATGGCGGTCAAAAGAGTAAGTAAAAATTTAAAAAATAGGGTTAAAAAAACTGACCAAGAAATAAATTTAACCGGTATTACAGTTCGCTCAGATTTAGTGGAACTCACATACGCCAATTCTGAAACAATTGCAGGTAATTTTAAACACGTATTTTCGATTGCAGAAAAACATAATGAAACTATGTGTAATTTATCTCAAGGGATACGTGAAACTATGTTTATTGTTGGCAAAGATATTGTATTAGATATTGAAAAACTTTTTAGGAATGAACGGTATGTAGCCAAAGTAGAAAACTTATCTTCTATCACAATACTATTAGCCAAAAACACAATTAATATACCTGGTGTCTACTATTCTATTCTAAAATTATTTGCTTGGAACGATATTTCTGTAATTGATATAATTTCTACTTTTTCTGAATTGACGATTATATTTAATAACAAAGATATTGATACTGCATTTTCTCTTCTTAAAAATTACAAAAAATAGTAAGAAATTAAAGATAAAAAAATTGTGATTCCATACACCCTCCAACACATTTTGAGGAAAATAATACATACTAATACTCATCTAAATAACCCAATAGCAATAGTAGCTGAAACATTTTTATAGATGTATAATCACAGTATGAGTCCTGAAGAAACACTATTAAAGCAGCTTATGTCAATTCCTTCAATCAGCGGCAATGAAGCCGAAGTTGGAGAATTTCTTTTATCTTTATTAAAAAAAGAGAGATTTAATGTAACCAAACAAGCAGTTGATGAAAAACGATTTAACGTAATTGCCAAACTTGATGACCCCAAAATTTATTTGCAAGCACACATGGATACTGTCCCTCCATTCATCCCGTATAGTTCTGATGACACATATATTTATGGAAGAGGAGCATGTGATACAAAATCCTCAATTGCGACTATGATCACTGCCGCGATTCGTGCCAAGCAACAGGGTTATACAAATTTTGGTTTAATATTTACAACAGCCGAAGAAACAGATTTTGACGGAGCAAAGCAGTTAATTAAAGAAAAAACGAATATCCCTTTTGTGATAGTAGGGGAACCGACATCTCTGGATATCGTAAACGAGCATTTTGGCCTAAATATTTTTACCATAACTGTAAAAGGAAAATCCGCACATAGCAGTAAACCTGAAGAAGGCGAGAATGCGATTGATATTCTTTTACAAATTATTGGAGATATAAATAAAATAAAAGTTTATCCCGAAACATTAATGAGTCTGGTACAAATAAATGGCGGCGTTGCTGATAATATTATTCCCGGAAATGCCGAAGCAACATTTAGCATGCGAATTTCGCCCAAAGATAAACAGAATTATAATACTATGGTAAAAAAATTATTACCGAAAAATTCCAAAATCGAAGTGAGCCATAATATCGACAGCGCCTATTCTGATGTTCCAAAGCAGCTCTCCTTTATTCAAACCCGCAGAGTTGTGAAGTACTTTACAGAATTGTCTTTTCTAAAAAATGGAGTTATTATCGGACCCGGAGATATACTTTTCGCGCATGGACCAAATGAAAAAATAAAACGAAGTGAGTTGCCAAAAGCGGTAAAAGTTTATAATCAAATCATTGAAAATTTCTGCAAATAAAGGATTAATTTAACAATTATGAAAATAAAAAATATTCAAGCAGTTCCAGTAAAATTACGCCTTAAAGAACCTTTCCGTATTGCGAATGTAACTATGTATGACATATTTTATGTCGTTGTCAAAGTTGAAACAGACAATGGTATTGTAGGTTTTGGCGAGGCAGCACCTGCGTGGGAAGTTACTGGCGAAACGTGGCAAAGTGTTGTAGCTTGTGTCAATCTTTTTACTCAAAAATCACTCTTGGGATTTTCTCTTATCGGACAACCTGTAAATGATTTCGAGGAAATACAAAATCTTATAAACACAATTAATCCTATTTCCGGTCTGCAACTCATTGCATCAAATTCTTCGGCCAAAGCAGCCATAGAACAGGCAATTTTAGATATATATGGAAAATATAAAAATCAACCGATTTATTCATTTTTTGGTGGAAATAATAAGCGAATACCATTTACAAAAAATATTAGTATTTTCCCTATCAAGGAAACTATTAAAAAAGTGCAAGAAGGCATAGATGACGGAGCAAATATTATACGCCTTAAAATTGGTTTACCTAATTTTGATGGTAATCCTGAGCACACAAGAGATATTGAAGTTATTAACAAAACATATGAATTAATCTCTCAGAAAAAAAGGAAGATTATGTTAGTTGCTGATGCCAATCAAGGTTTTAAAACTGTGGCTCAAGCAGCAGTATTTTGTAAAAAAATCGAGGGGAAGTTAGATTGGTTAGAGCAACCAGTCCTTGCTGGGAATTTATTAAGCTTCAAACAATTAAAAGCAGAAACCAGTATTCCTCTAATGGCAGACGAGTCAATGAATTCATATTCTACTGCCGAAATGTTATTAGATTTAGGTTGTGTCGATTTTCTCAATATTAAACTTATGAAAACAGGCGGAATTATAGCTGCATTAAAAATCATTGCTCTTGCTAAAAAATACAATGTGAAATGTCAAATTGGCTCAATGATAGAATCACAATTAGGGACGGCAATGGGATGCCAATTATATATGTGCGATGATAGTATCATAAGCACAGATTTGAACTCTTTTAATTTACTATCCCATCAATATGCTTCAGGATTAGAATTAGATACTAATTTATTACATCTAAAACAAAATCCAGGAACTGGTGTTACTGTAAACATGAAAATGGTTGATGAATATAAATTGTTATAAAACAAAAAATAATTATTCTTATTATGCAACAAATCATTCTCGCATCAGGTTCTAAACAGCGGAAAATGCTCATGGATGCCTTAAATATTCCATATCTGGTAATTCCGGCCGATATAGACGAGAAAGCAATCAGAGATAATGACTTTGCAAAACGTGCGGAAAAAATTGCCCGTGCAAAAGCCGAGAAAGTAGCCACAGAACACCAAGGAATAATCATCGCCGGGGATTCATTCGCAGTAGGGGATAACGGCATCGAATTTGAGAAACCCAAGGATTTGGAAGACGCGAAAAGAATGCTTCGGCTTGAATCGGGAAATTCGGGAACTCTTTATGCAGGTCTTTGTTATCTCGATCAACTAAATAATATTAATTATTCAACTACTATTTCTACAACATTTACACTTAGAACTCTAACCGAAGAAGAAATCAATGACTATGTAGAAAAATTTCCCGTTCTTACATGGTCAGGTGGCATTTCACCGGCATATACTTACGGTATGACAATGGTTGATAAAATCAACGGCTCACTAACCGGCTTCACGCATGGGTTGGCAATTGAAGAGGTAATCAAACTTTTGCAAAAATCAGGCGTTAACGTCCACCCTTAAAATTAACAAGGACGTAGAACTAGCGTAATAATTCGTGTATACTATGATTTAACGATGAATTCTTTATGGGATTATAATAAAGAAGAGCTTGAAAAGACAGAAACCGGCCGGATACAAATTCTGGAACGGAAAATCAATTATGGACCTGATAAAGGTGATAAGATAAAGTTGGCTGAAGTAAAAAAATATTGGCAAAAATTGCATCTATTTAAATTACAAAAAAGGCTCTTTGAGCTATTATTATGGGGACATTACATCTCCTCACCAAAGAACAACAAACCATCTTTGACGAAATAGTTAAGAATGACTATTTCCGTAAGCAATTCTACTTTACAGGTGGAACTGCATTAAGTGCTGTATATTTGCATCACCGCTATTCAGACGATTTGGATATTTTTTCAGAAAATACATTAAATAATCAGACAATTTTTTCGCTCATACAAGAATGGAGTAAAAAACATGACTTTACATTTCAATCCCGTTTTGTTGAAGTAACATATATCTTTGACCTGTTATTCTCCAATAATACTCAACTTAAGGTAGATTTTTCTTATTACCCATATAAAAGGATTGAAAAAGGGAACACAACAGAAGGATTCAATATTGATAGCCTAAATGATATCGCTATTAATAAAGTTGTTACAATTCAACAACGCAATGACGTTAAGGATTTTGTCGATTTATATTACCTGTTGCAGGATTTTTCTCTTTGGGATCTAATTCATGGTGTAAAAGAAAAATTTAATATTGAAATTGATCCTTTTCTTCTGGCTACTGATTTTCTAAAAGTTGAAGATTTTACTTTTCTCCCTCGCATGATAAAACCGCTGACGCTTGATGAATTGAAATCATTCTATCGCTTAAGAGCGAAAGATTTAGGAGAACAGTCCATCTTCTAAATTTTATGAGGTTAATTACAAATTATTCAATTTATAGATCCTCGTTTTTCCATTTTTGTAGATCACTTTACCGAGCTGATCAAATTTTGCGACGTCTAAAGCCGGATATTTCTGGCGTTCCAAATCGCCGATGAAAACATACTGTACATTATATTTCTGCAAGAGCTGTTTCGTCTGAATCAAATCGGTAGACGTATACATCGTCTGCACTTCCGCAATTCTGGGAGCCGGTACATCATATGATCCTCTCCATAACCATTCATGAACAGTCCAACCTAAAACAGTAGGTAAGCCCGTATTGGAAGATATACGGGCATAATCGGTATAAGAATCGCCTTGTGCTTCCAAAATTACCGGCTGCCCCTGAATATTCTGATTGATCCAATTAATCGCAGCATAATCCGTCGGGTAAAGAGGCTGCAAATATTTCGTTCCGTCTAACCCGTGATAAACTTGCAAATTTCCGTAATAAGACATAGTCGCCAGATAAGGATATAGCGCGACCAAACCGCAAAGCCAGACAGCGACAAATAACCAAGCAGTTAATCCCAAAGTTGAAAATGTTTGTTTCTCTCTCAATTTTTCCCTGAATATTCCGGCTAAACGCATCAGCGTGTAACCGCTAACTATCCCAAGTAGGATAAAGGCCTGGAAAACGAGTTTGAACATCGTATTTGCACGATAATATGTCGGATAAATATCTTTTACATAAATAAATTCCGGAATGATTATTAGAATTGCCGATAAAATAATAAGTAAAAAAATAAACCAATCAACCGGGTGAACTTTTTTCATTCTTTGCATTAAAACCATGAAAGAAACCGCAAAAAAAGCAAAAAAACCGTAAAGTGTAAGCAACTGCCACCAGGGAGACTTTTGGCAAGTATTCGGCTCGAAAAGAAATGGTCCGATTTTACCTATTTTGATTAGAAAGTTAGGCGCACATAACACTCCGATTCCGTGTGCAATAGATCCCGGACTAAAAAAGATGGAAAAAGGTAAAGAAAAAATAATAAACAAAAATACAACCATAATTAAGGTCGTAAAAATGGAGATCAAAAATGAAACCAATTTAAAACGCAAACCTTTTTGAAATTGCAGATAAATCACTACAAAACCTGTTAAAAGCATATAAATTCCTCCGTCCCAAGCATTGGTCATATACATCACTGCCAGTAAAAAGCTGATCAGCAAAAGATCGGCTTTTTGTAAATTTCCAATTTCAAATTTTAAATTTTTAATGAAATTCCAACTCTTGAATAATAAACTATTTGTATTTTTGTTTTTCGATTTTTTATTGGATATTGGAAATTGGATATTGGATATTGACCTGGTGATTACCGAGAGAAGCAAGGCGATTATCGTCAAGACAAAGGGGATATCCAAGACATGACCGTGCAAATCCGAAACAACCCAAGAATAAATAGGAAATTCATGAATGGTGTGATAAATAAAACGTGTAGCGTTTGGATACCAATATGAATTTGGGAAACCGGAAGGATTAAAAACCAGCTGCCAAAGCGGGACAGGCGAATCATTCGGATATGGTTTAAAAAAAGCATAAAGAATATGTAAATTACCGGCCAGCGTAACGAGAAAAGCGGAAAGAAGTCCACCTATGATCGCACGGATTGTACCGATAAATTTTTGCTGTCCGTTAAGTAAAGATATTAAATTAAATCCTAAGGAAAATACGGCGGTAAAACTTAAAGCGAAAAGTGTGGCGATCATTAAATTAAAAGTGATAAAAGAAGGTATACCTGATAATTTGGTCAAAACAGCCGTCATCAAATGACCGAAATAATAATAATTAATACTAAAAGGCGTAAACCAAATATCGCGGGGAGGGAAATAGGAGCTGCGTAAAATGGAGTTTACAAAACCAAAATCCATGTATTTTTCCAGTCCATGAATATCCGGAGCAAAAGAACGAACATAAGACCAAAAAAATAAACCTAAAAAGAGCAGTATTTCCTCAAAAACAAATATTCGTTTATTCTGTTTTAATAATTTAATTACCGAGGTATTAATAATTAACCGCCAAGGATTAAATTTTAAACGCACATGGTTTATTACCAACCAAAGGAAAACAATTAACCAAGCTTCTAGCTGTGTAAAAGGGGCAATATGCAATATGCCGATTACAAAAATAGTATAGGAAATAATACTAATGCCAAGCATTTTTGAAAATGCATAACCTTTATCGGCAAAGTGAGAGAAAAATCGGCTGGTAAAAGAAATAAATACTAAACCGATTACAAATAAGAGAGCCCACCATTGTAAAACTGATAAAAAATCGGATAAAGACATAATTTAAAATAATTAGTTAAGTATATCAGACAGATTATTTATGGCAGTAATATTACGAGTCAGCATATGTTTGCCTTTTTGCGGATTAAGCCAAAAAAATTGTGTATTTTTATTATGTTTTGCCTCATATTTTAGCAATGAAAAATCATCGTCAACATAACGGTCAATATGAAGCTTTTTGAGTACTTCGTCTTTAAATTCATGCGGCTGTTTATTGCTAAAATTAAAATACATTCCGTCAAAAATTTTATCAAAGCCTTTTTTGTGCATTAAATTATTGGTTGTTTTTTCCAAAAAACTGAAACGGCTGGAAATAAGGTATAATTTATTTTCGGTTTTGGGAATAGACTGCAAAAAATCAATATTTTTCTTAATCGTCGGACGTAAAAAAGGCAAATGGGAAAGACTGCGCAGAATTTGCTCGGGACGCGTTGGAATGCGGTAAAGAAGAATTCCGTTATCTTTCTTTTTATATAATTTGTCAACCAGATTATCTGGAATAAGCGGCGGGTAATCAACGAAAATTTTATCTAAGTCAAAACCAATATTCATATCAGTATCTAGAATCTAGTATAGGGTATTACTCATCAATGAAACAAGCAACAAATTAGAATTTTGAAACCAAATTTAAAATCTTAAAATTCCAATTTACCCGATGCGTTTTACCTTGTCTGTTTATAATCTCATTTCTATGCAACTTATACCAATCGTAACTTTCCAAAAATAATTCCTTATTTGATTTTTTCGGATGCCAATGCAGCAATTTTTCCGCTTTGGCTATAGAAACATAGGAGGGCACAGGCATTGTTTTATAATGCCAGGCGGCAATAGGGGATAGATTAAGCTGTTCCAAAAGAGCCAAAATCATTTGAGAAGGCAAAACCGGGAGAGAAATAATAACCGCTTTTGACTTTTCTTTTTTAATCACGTAGCTTAAATCCGATCTCCAAGTACCAAAATCCTTGGCGCCGATATTAAAAATTTCATTTTTTGCACTGCTGACTAATGCCTTTTGTACAGCCTCCGCGACGTCGGTTACTGCTAAAAGTTGATATTTATTATTTCCCTGACCTAAAATATATAATTTTCTACTATTATAAATTGCTTCAAACCAGAGAGAAAAAACTCCCAATCTTTCGATTCCCAAAAATGTTTTTGGCCGGATGATATTAATCTCCAGTCCCTTTTTCATAAATTCCTGACACAATTTTTCACCTGTAATCTTGGAAATTCCGTAATATCCAATGGGATCAAGCGGTGATTCTTCTGTCTCAGGTAAATGCTTGGGGACACCATAAACAGCGGTTGAGGAAATATAAACCAATCTCTTTATTTTATTTTTTAAAGCAGCGTCTAAAACATTTTTTGTGCCGTCAATATTTATACGAAATATAGTTTCCTTATCAAATTGGATTGGTAAGGCCGCCGCCGCGTGAACGACATAATCCTGGCCTTTCAATGCTTTCGTAACGGCCGTCTTGTCATTAACATTACCTTTTATAACCTTTACCTTTCCGATTAAATCCTTCGCGTCTAAATCTGCCAAGTCAAAAAGTGTGACGTCCCATTTTAGTCTTAAAAACTTCCGGGCTAAATGAACGCCGAGAAAACCTGTTCCTCCGGTGATTAAAACTTTCATTACGCTATTGTACAATTTCACCTATTTCAAATGCAAGAGTTTGATTTATTAACAAATTGGTAAATTAATAAAAAATGTGTAATAATACTTATATGGTAAAGCAAACACAACTTCCTGAGTCTTTCAGGCCGTATTTTTGGGATGTGGAATTCGATAAAATTGACATGACAAAAAACCCTCAATTTGTTTTAAAACGTGTTCTGGATCGCGGAGACACAAGGGCATTACTTTGGGCGATTTCCAAATTTGACAAAAAAAATATCCATGAACTAATTACAACCTCCAGAGATCTATCCGCAAAAACAGCTAATTTTTGGGCAGACATGTTACATGTAGACAAAAACAAGGTGCCATGTTTACAAAAACCTTACTCCCGGATACCCTTCGGGCCATCAAACTAATAGCAAATATACCTACTATAAAAAACGCTTACCTTGCGGGTGGTACGGCATTGGCTCTACAACTTGGTCATAGAGTATCCGTTGATCTTGATTTTTTTACTCAAGAAAAAATTGATGAAAACGCAATTGCTTCCGACCTATCAAAACTTTCAGAATTTAATGAGACACAAAGAGCCTGGAGAACATTGATTGGTAAAGTGGGGGAGACAAAATTTAGTATTTTTTACTATAAATATAAACTCATTGATACTATTTTGCCATTTGAAGGAATTATTTTAGCAAGCAAAAAAGATATTGCTGCAATGAAAATACATGCAATTTCCGACCGTGGTACCAAAAGAGATTTTATAGATGCATATCTGCTTGCTAAAGAATTTACTCTAGATAAAATGCTTGATTATTATGACCAAAAATATGGTTCATTGGAAGAAAAGTTGTATATTATTTTGAAAAGTTTAGATTATTTCGTTGATGCAGATTTAGATATAATGCCTACGATGCTTATTAATATTAGTTGGGAAGATGTAAAAAAATATTTTCATCAAGAAGTACAAAGATTGGCAAAACAAAAACTGCAGATATAATCAAAAACTTCTAATTTTGTCCCTCTGGAATACAATAATCTATTTGAATGTCCCGACAAATAATGCAGGCGAACCGTTGGGTTGAAAAATTGTAGTTTGCAAAACAAATTTTAGCGAAGAATAAAGCTGTTTTGCTTGGTCAATATCATCTTGACGAAGCGCAAATATTTGTTTCCGGGTTGTATCAATCTTTATCGGATTATTCATAACTGCGCAATTCTGACATGGAAAACTCACTTGATAAAATTTTAATAATTCCTCACCGTAGTTAAATCTGTGAGTAATAAACAAATCATCATATTTATTTTTCTCCGCTGCAAATAATGTAACTGCCGGACGATATCCATATTGCCATCCCCAATAATCAGCAGATAATTTAGGCTAATCCACAAAATAAAATCGGTAGAACACAAATGCGTTTACAAAATACACTATCGCAATAATGACCAGTATAAATGTGGCACTTAATTTAAACCGTTGCTGGAAAAATTTATATAAAACATAAATACCATTTGCTATAAGAAAAACTGAGGGAATAACGCCAATTATGTCTCTACTCGTAAAAGGACCATCCGCCACCAATGCACCACCGATGGGATAAATGATTATCAAAACCAAAATGAGTTGGGAAAATTTATTTTTTAAACGCCAAAAAAGAGATAAAAATCCTAAATATAAAAATGGCGCGGTAACCCAAAGCAACGGAGTTAAACCCCGGGTAAAATGACGGGTAATAAAAGTGGGTTCGCCGATTGATAAGTATAAAATGTGAGACTTAAAGTGAGAAAAAACGGAATAATATATTTTTTGTTCTTTTCAATTTTTAAAAGGAACAAAACGGAAAGTAAAAGAAATGCAACATACGGACTTAATTCAAAACCGATACGGTTATAATGAAGAAGCCAGGGCATAGTAGCCGCCAAACCGGCGCATAATAAACCGAATTTGTACGAACGAATTTGCTTACCAATAAAACAAAAAAGAATTACGGAGAAAATCCCATATAAGGCAGATGTACTACGGACAGCGAATTCTGTGAGACCCAAAATTGCGATAAAAGGTATCGTAGAATATATTTCAATCGGATCTTTATATTCTCCGAAGGCTTGAAAGAAAACTGGAAAGGAGACGCCGTATTCATCTTTTCCAGTATGTAAAATTGTATATGCGTTGTAACCCACTGATGCTTCATCACAAAAAAATCCCGCCGGGTTATTTCCTAAATTGTACAATCGCAGAAATAATGCCAGAAAAATAATTAATGTAAATAAACAATAATAAATAAGTTTATTTTTCATTACCTATTTTTTTAAAGATCATAACTTTCGGATGATCGTAAACGGTGAATGACTCATCGGCTTTTTGATCATTTATTGGAATATTCAAAACCGGAATCTGCGGAGAAACTAAAAATTGCGCAACTTGCTTAAAAACTAATTGACTTGCTCCGGGCAAATTGACAAATTCTGTATTTTGTAAAACCGGCAGGCCGCTAAAAAGATTTTTATAATAAATACTGGCAACCGGATAACAATGCGGATCAGGATATTTACTACAGTTATTCAATTTCTGAATCGGAACATATAAACGATTGGAAGCGATGATAATATAATCCGTAGTTTGTAATTGCTGAACAATTGTTTGCCATTTTTCAATAGTATCAGGATCATAAAGCGCCAGTGTCTGAACTTTATAATTTCCGGCAGTTGAAAGCGGTAACTCATCATCCCAATGTTCTACTGCTAAACCTTCTCCCGCAGGAATATTTTGATTAATATAATTAGTGGCAAGTACTCTTGTATTGGATGCAGAATAAATATGCATAAAACTGAGAGGCCAGACGAGTAAAAAAGCAAAAAACAATAAACAAAAAACAATAAACAAAAAATTTGTCATTCCGGACTTGATCCGGAATCTAGAGAGATCCTGAAACAAATTCAGGATGACAGAATAAACAACCATTGCGCCAAAGAGACAAAATAGGGGATAAAGAGGCAACATATAACGCATAAAACCAACTGCAAATCTTCCGACAGTTAAAAAATAAGCCCAGAAAAAAACTATGAGAATCAATTCCTGCGCCCACAGTGTCCGCCGAAGCTCAAGGAGCGAAGGAGGACTGGTAGGGGTAATAATAAATCGTTTTATACATATAAAACTTCCATAAACAATACCCATAAATCCTATGCTTGCCAATATCGGTCCAAGTCCCCAGAGAAAAATATTTTTTATTTCATACCAATAAGGAATTATCCCGACATATTGCAGTGTATAGGGAAAAGTAAACGCACTTTTGGTCATCGCCGATTGAGCCAAAGTTTGCTGCCAGAATTCCGGGAAATCGATAAAAGCATAAGGTTCTAAAATTGCGTAAATAGCGATACCAACCACTGCGATAACTGAAACATCCCGAATTAAAGAAAAAAGAAATCTGGGGACATGAATTACCCAACGATAAGGATGCAATGGATGCTTTATAATTAATAATCCAAAATCCGCGACTAAGGCTGCTGCCAAGGAGACAAGTATCACGGTAGCACTGATTTTGGTGGCAAAGGCAAAACCCAATAAAATACCTATCCCAAGAGATTTTTTAAAGCTTGGCTTTTCATAAAAGAGAATACAAATATAAAGGATAAGAGTCAGAAAAAAAGTCAGTGTGGTATCTACCGCGTAGAAATGAGAAAGCTGAATCGGTAAAACACTCACAGCATAAAAAAACGACGCCAATAACCCAACCTTTACATTTTTTAATTTCCTTCCTAGTAAGAAAATACAAACCAAAGTCCCCAAATCAAAAAAACCCGAAGCCGCTCTTCCAACTAAATTAATTCCATCATATCCGGCCAATTGCAAAGAAATAAGACTAAACACAGATCCTAAAAATTTTAAAAAATATAAAGGGAATGAGCCATAGGCAAAAAAATGCGGATTCCATGGACTTGAGACAGAAAAAAATTGCCGGATAGTTGATGGCCACTGCAAGGGTAACGAATACATAACAATTGCTCTTTCATCCGGATGTAAATGATATCCCTGATCCCAATTGATATCATAAAATCTAAAAGCCGCAGCTAAGAAAAAGATGAAAAGAAAAATAATTTTATATAAGAGTTTATTTTTCATGCTTTAATATTTTAACAATTTAACAATTATTGTTTTTTCTTAAAGATATATACTTCCGGTCTGTCAAACACATTTGCTGTTTCTTCATAAGAATAGACAGGACTGCCGGAATAAGTTATAAGACACCAAATATCGCAAGGCGTTTCATAAATCTTCTGGAATCCGTTTTCACCGGAAAAAAGTTGTTTATAAAATTCATTTCCGGCTGGAAACTTTTTAGCGTTTAGCAGTCTAACTTTTAGTAACCTTTGACTGGGTAGAATTATGTAATCAGAATTTTTTAATGCCTGCTGTAATGTAAACTGATTTGACTCGGGTGTATTATATTCCAAATCATAAAAATTAAACATTTTGATATTACTAAAAGTTTGATTAAAAGCTACAAGACCCATGTCATACACTTCACTAAGAATCGGGGAATCCCCGGCTATATGCTGATGCGCATATTGAGCGGCTGCAATTCTGCTATCAGGTTCCACATATACTGTAATTACAAAAGACATGGCATAGACAAAATTAATTAAAATAAAAATACCAAATACTAAATATTGAATACTAAATGCTTGCCGTTTTTTTACAAACCAATTCCAAAAATCCAGCAAAGTAATTCCTAAAATAATATAAATAAAAGGAAGAACCGGAACCATATACCTTGTCCATTTCACAAAGAAAAAAGCTTGAGGTATCAAGGTCAGAAAAAGAAAAATCAAACATAAAATAAAATTGGCATTACAAAATTTTAAAATTGACCTGAAAAATATATAAGCCAGTGCCGGCAGAAATAAAAACAATAAAAACGGCGTAATAAGAAAAGGGAAATCGTGTTGCATTTGAAAGAGAATAGGGGAGGTGTTATAAAATTCACCTGTATAAAAGACCGGTTCTGTATTAAGTGCCACTCCCGATTCATAACGCATGCTGCCAACGAAAGAATTATAATCAAAAAATGTATAAGGATTAGTTAGAAAAGAAACAACTGAAACAATTGAAAAAAAGGCTAGAGTTGATAAAAATAAAAAGATAAATTGCCTAAACATTTTCTTTTCAAATTTCCAATATTTGAAAAAATTTATCAGTAAAATAATTACGGGAATAACTAATAAAACAATATTGGTTACTTTACAACTAACCAGCATTCCGCTTACTAATGCGCAGAAAAAAATATTTTGTTTATTCGTTTTTTGCCACAATTTTAAACATGCGAAAAATAATAATGCCGTAAAAAAGGTAATTACTGTTTCATAGGTGCCAAAATGGCTGTATTGGATAAAACCCACACTGGTAGTTGTCAGCAAGGCAAGCCATATACCCAAGATTTTATCTTTCATTTTCTTGCCGATTAAATACATTAGAGGAATAAGCAGAATACTTAGTATTGACGATAAAAGTCGCAATCCGACAATCGCTTGGTCAAATATAACCGGACAATTGCTAAACGTAAAACGACAAGTTGTCAGAAAATTAATAAAAAGATTAGAAAAATAAACTAAATAAATCGGCAGAGAACCATAAGCAAAAAAATGCGGGTTCATTTGAGCCGGAAATTGTAACTGAGTGATTGCGGAAGCAATATTTCTTTCGTCCGGATGAAAATAGAAGGGTGCTCCCCAGTTGAGATTATATAAACGGAAAAAACCGCCGATAAAAATAAATAATAATAAAATTATATTTTTATGCTTAAAAAACGTCCGCATTTATTTATTGTAACTATTTTGGGGGGATTTTACAAAAAATGTTTTTAATGAATACTAGAAATTAATCCGTAAATAGGAGTAATAATTGAAACAATTAAAACACCTACAAACGCGCCTAAAATCACAATGATCATCGGCTCTATGGCTGTCGTCAGCGCCTTGACTGCTTGTTCGACTTCGCGTTCAAAATATTCGGAGACGCGCATCAATGATTCATCCATTTTCCCTGTCTGTTCACCGATTTTTACTGTCTCAACCAATAAGGAAGGAAAAAGCTCATTTGCAGCAAAGGCATCCCCAATGGCTACGCCTTGTTCCACACGATTACCTATATCGTTGACAGCTTGTCTGTAAACCACATTACCCACAGTTTCGGCGCATTGGTGAAGTGATTCAACTACCAACGATCCTGTTCCAATGAGTAAACTAAAAGTCCTTGTGAATTCTACCAAGGTTGATTCCTCAATCAATCTGCCAAATAAGGGAATCTTCAAAAGCAAACTATCGACTATGAGTCTGCCTTGAGGTTTTCGATAAAATCTACGGAAAAAATAGATACCGACAAATACTAAAATAATAATAACCGGCAAGCCGGTAATAAATACCTTCGATGTACCAATCACAAGTCGCGTAATAAGCGGTAGTTGAACATTCATCCCGGAATATAAATTAGACAATTGTGGGATAACAAAAACCATCATAACTACAAGCACCAATAACATGACGCAGGAAACAATCATAGGATATATTAATGCGCCCCGAATAGTATCTCTTAATTCTTTTGACTTTTCCAGATTATCTGCCAAGCGGAGTAATACTTTATCTAATAAACCTGCTTTTTCTCCTGCTTTTATCGAAGAAACATAAATGGTAGAGAAAACCTTAGGGTATTTGGCTAATGAATGAGTAAATGAATTACCGTTCTGTATATCGGGAGTGATACCTTGTAAAACTTCCGATAAAGCTTTGTTATGTATTTGATTGCGCATAACGGATAATGCCTGCATTAATGTTAAACCCGATATGAGCATTGAAGAAAGCTGACGTGTAAAAAAAATTAAATCATTTGTTGAAGTATGTGGTTTAAAAAAATTAAAATTTGCGAACGGCTGCTCTGACTCGTCTGAAATATTTATCGGATAAATCTCATGCGAACGCAGGTAGCTGGCAGCCTCATTTTTATCTTTTGCTTCAACTCTGCCGTGTAATATTTTCCCTTGTCTGGTAATAGCTTTATAATATAGCTCCATATTATTTAACTAAACGGATAAGTGCATCTTCGTGTAAAGTATATGACTTGGCAATATCTAAGCTTACAGTTCCGTTCATAACCAGCTTGGAAAGCGAATCTTCCATAGTAATCATTCCTGCTTCTCTGGATGTCTGAATTACAGAATCAATAAGATGAGTTTTTCCTTCTCTAATATTTGAGGCTACCGCTTCCGTTCCCAATAAAATCTCTACTGCCGGAATTCTACCTCCACCAATTTTAGGCAGAAGCCGCTGAGAGATAACGCCGCGCAGTGTTGCAGCTAACTGTATACGAATTTGCTGGCGTTGATGTTCGGGAAATGTATCAACAATACGATCAAGTGTTTGAGATGCGGAATTGGTATGTAAAGTCGCGAAAACCACATGTCCAGTTTCAGCGATTGTCAGCGCCGCCTGCATAGTTTCGGGATCACGCATTTCACCGACCAAAACCACATCCGGATCTTCACGTAATGCCGAACGAAGAGCCATAGCCCAAGAATGCGTATCAACCGTCATCTCACGCTGCGAGACATAACTATTACCCTTGGGATAAACATATTCAATCGGATCTTCAATCGTCAAAATATGCTTCGCATATTTCAAATTAACTTCATTAATAATCGCGGCCAATGTGGTTGACTTTCCTTGACCGGTAGGTCCTGTCACCAAAACAAAACCCTGAGTCATGTCAACAAAACGGTGACAAACATTTGGTAGATTCAATTCGTCAATAGTTCTAATAATGGGCGGTAGAAAACGAAACGCGGCCGAAAGGTATCCTCGTTGAAAATATGCGTTGATACGAAAACGGCCCAGCAGTCCATACTCTCCGCCACCAAAACCAAATGAAAAATCCAGTTCTTTGTTTGCCAACAATAATTCTTTCTGTTCCGGAGTAAGAATAGAAAAAACCATTTTTTCAATTTCCGAATAAATTAGAGGCTGGTAACCGGTCATCGGGTAGAGTGTCCCGTCAATACGTAAAACAGGCGGAACCTCAACCAACAAGTGGAGATCTGACGCATTATTTTTTATAGTTGATTCTAATAATTCTCGTAATTCCATATTAATCTTCCGCAACTCTTAGCACTTCTTCAATTGTAGTCTCACCTGTAAGAACTTTTAAATATCCATCTTGTTTCATAGTTATCATACCCTGTTTAACCGCTTCTTTTTCCGTATCCGCGGTTGTAGCTTTCTGCGATACCAAACGAATAATTTCATCAGTTGCGATTAATACTTCAAAAATACCGACTCTGCCAAAGTAACCGGTCAATCCGCATTCATTACATCCTTTTCCTTTATATAACTTTAACGGTTCTTCCTTCACAGGGTAAAATCTTCCCAATATTGATTTCATTTCTTCAACCAATTGTTGAGGCGGAATATACGATTCCCGGCAATGCATGCAAACTCTGCGCACAATACGCTGTCCGATAATGGCATTTATCGTGGAGGCCAATAAAAAATATTCCGCGCCCAAATCTACCAGACGAGGCAATGCTCCGGCCGCATTTGAAGTATGCAGGGTTGAAAAAACCAAATGTCCTGTCAATGCCGCCTGCATGGCTAAATCGGTTGTTTCCTTATCACGAATTTCTCCCACTAGAATAATATTAGGGTCCTGACGTAAAAACGCACGCAGACCTGAGGCGAAAGTTAAGCCGACAGCCGAATTGACTTGTACTTGATTAACTCCGGGTATACGGTATTCGACCGGATCTTCTAGTGACATAATATTAACGCGAGTCGTATTAAGACGAGCCAATATCGAATAAAGAGTCGTAGTTTTTCCACTGCCGGTAGGCCCGCAAACCAAAATAATTCCATGCGGCCTGAGTATTGACTGTTCCAAACTTCTCAAAGATATTCCATTCAAACCAAGTTCCGTAAGAGTCGGAATACCGCCGGATTTTCGCAAAAGACGCATATCGATTTTTTCGCCTGTAACCGTAGGAACAGTGGAAATACGTAGATCAACTTCTTGATCGCCAACTTTAAAATTAAATCTTCCGTCCTGAGGCATTCTGTGCTCATCGATTTTCATTTCGGAAAGAATCTTTATACGCGAAACTAATGCATCCAGAACGTTTCTGGGCAACGAAAGTTTGTCATACAAAATACCGTCTATCCTGTAGCGTATCCTAACCCTATCTTCAAGAGGTTCAATATGCACATCGGATGCACGACTGGATACGGCATATTCAAGAATTGTCGAAACTATTTTTGCAATCGGCGCTTCTTTTATGATTTGAGAAATTTGTTTACTGTCAACGGCTTTTTTAGGCGTAGATTCTTCATTTTCCTTAATGGCTTCACCGACATCGCCAACCAGCTCTTGACGGTACTGCTGATCAATTGCCGCTTTAACTTCAGACGGAACTGCGGCAAAGGTCTTAATATTTAAACCTGTTTTTTGTCGGACAAAATATACCGCGTCCAAATCTACCGGATTTGCCATCGCCACGGAAAGCGTTTTGGTTTTATCGTCATAAAAAAATGGAATAAGATTATATTTCTCAACCACCACTCTGGATAAGAAGCTGAGTGCCTGCGGAGAAAAAGATTCGGAATTTAAAGTGACAAAGGGGACACCCAATTGTTTAGCTCTTGCTTCTGTAATTTTCTCTTCGCTGAGAATACCCAATGATATTAATAATTCTTCTGGTGATTTGACCAACTGAGTACTCCTCATTTTAATATCGTCATACTGAGATTGATTAATTAAATGTTCACTTAGTAGAACCTCCAGAATGGAATTTGAAGACATCGACTGTTGACCGTTGTTGGCAACCTCATTGTTAGTAGAAATTGTTACGTAAGGAGGAATCGTTGATCCAGATCCTGTCAGATTAGAAAAAGATTTATTTGGCGCTGAATTGACTGATGGTTGAGTTAAATCGGGCATTATCTTCATAATACGTAAACTTGAGCAAACCTGTCAAGAAAAAGTATTAAAAGAAACCGTAGAAGGTACAATACATAATGTGCATAAGTATATAGAACCGGTGCACGAGTTTTTGAAGGCACAAAAAAAGCAGAGAAGCGGTAAACTAAATGTGTGAAAGAAAATCTACCGGATTTTTCTGCTTTTGTACTTCCAA
>DATKGO010000057.1:0-8317 GCA_035510695.1 Patescibacteria group bacterium
CTACTGGCTGGTTACCCATAGGAACTAAAGCGTAGTACCAATTCCTATCGGTTGTCAAATTAACAAAGTGGAGAAAATGTAGTTTTTGTGATTAATTCTTCTTGTTGTAGCCGTGCTAATCTTCATATTGAGAATTGGTGAATCTGAGCTTCCTTTATTGCAGAAGTGTTATGAATGAAATACAATACAATCATATGAAAAAACGAGTTTATGCGGGGATTAGAGCTACAGGTAGGCTGCATTTGGGTAACTATTTCGGCGCGGTCAAAGGCATGCTGGCTTTGCAGGATGAATATGATTGCATTTTTTCCGTGGTCGACATGCATGCGATTACCACGCCATATGATAAGAAGACTCTGAAGGAAAATGTCAAAAACGTGGCTTTGGATTATTTGGCAGCCGGTTTGGATCCTGAAAAATGTTTATTGGAAATTCAATCAACCATTCCTCAGCACGTAGAATTGGCCTATTTATTTTCCACCATTTATCCGGTTTCCAGACTTGAAGATTTGCCCACCTATAAGGATAAAAAAGCCCAATATCCCAAATATGTGAACATGGGGTTATTGTTTTATCCCATGCTGATGGCAGCGGATATTTTGTTATACAAAGCCGAATTAGTGCCGGCAGGAATTGATCAGGAACCGCATATTGAAGTGACTCGCGAAATTGCCCGCAAATTTAATTCTATGTTTGGCGATACATTTCCCGAAACGCAAAGATATAAAACCGCAGGAGATTATGTGCCATCTTTGACCGGAGTAGGCAAGATGAGTAAAACAGTTGAAGGAAGTTATATTAATTTAAATGATGATTTGGAAACTATAAAAGCAAAATTGGCCAAAGTTCCCACAGACAGCGGAATATTAGGAGGCAATATCCCAATTGAAGGCGGAGTGGCCAATCTGTTTACACTCCTGCGTTTATTTACTGGTAAGAATGAAGCTTTCCAGAAATTTGTGACGGATTATAAAGAGAAAAAAATTCGTTACAGTGAAATGAAACAGGTTTTGGCTGAATCTATCTATAAGGAATTACAGCCTTTGCAGGAAAAACGAAAGGAATTTGAGGGAAATCCTAAGCTGGTTGATGAAATTCTGGAGCACAACAGATTAAAGTGTTTAGAGAAAGCCGAAGCTACGATGAAAGAAGTAAAAGAGAAAATGGGAATCAGTTAAATTTTCAATTTTCAAGTTCCAATTTTCAATGAATATTCAAGGCTCAAAAATTCAAATCAGACGTCATCCTGAACTTGTTTCAGGATCTTTTTGTGAAATTTAGAGATGCTGAAATGAATTCAGCATGACGTAAGTGTTTGATAAAGATGTTGGATTTTTTTGAAAGAAAGGCTCAAATAAGAACAGTTATGTTAAAATATGAGGCATGTCTGTAAAAACTAGTAGTTTTTCCTTTACCTTAGCCACGTATAATATTGAATTTTGCCGGCATCCGCATTTGATTGTGCAAAACATTTTCGACCTGAGTAAAAAAGGAGTAAATATTTTTTGTCTGCAGGAAGTAATCCCTAACAGCAAAAAAGAATTTATCATAAATAAAATTTTGGAGAAATTGGGCAATGATTGGGAAGCGGCCTGGTCAATAGGCGAGAAAGCAGACATTACCGGATTGGGGACAGCCATTTTATGGAATAAAAAAATGTTTAAGCAAATAGAAATAGACAAACTGGTTTTGCCCAAGCTGGAAAAAGTGCTGCCGCATGAAAATGTTTTTTCTTTAGCCAATGGCTATCCGGGAATAGTTATTTTACGTAGAGCCCTGGTCGTAACATTTATGTTGGGAGATAAAAAGATAAGAGTGTCTTCGGTTCATGCCGATGTTTTGGGTGGCCCGCGGCATAGAAAAAAGCAAATGCAGTATTTGCTTGATTATTTAGCTAAAAAGTCAAAGGTGGATGTAGCTGTCGTTTCCGGAGATTTTAATACCATTGATTTGTCGGGTCGAGGCGAAGAACAGGCATATCTCTCAAAATTATTTGGCAAGTATAAGTTTACAGATGTAACTAAGGATATTGAATGGAGCCACGATGTTTATCAGGCCAGTTTTGGTAAAGACAATTTGTTGGTTGAAAAAATAATAAAGGGTCTAAATGTCCATATCCGCAAAAAATTAGATTATATTTGGAGTCAAGGGCTGAAAGGCGTTGAGGCAAAAAGAGTAGACATGTCCGGCTCCGACCATTTCCCTCTGCTAGTGAAGTTGAAAATTCTATAATTACACTTCAGCTGGTAATTTAAAACACTATTTGCTATACTGACTTTGTTTTATGGCTACCAACGGTAAAAATAACTCTCTAAAGAATTCAGTCGGAAAAACTCCCAGAAAATTGTCCAAAATGCGGATGAAAAATTCTTGGAAAAATTGGATAATTTACGGAGCTTTGGCACTTTTTGCTCTGTTTGCTTTTGCCGCGATTAGTACGCCCATTGACGAAGGCACGACAGTTTCCATTTCGCAAGTCATCAGCGATGTGAAAGCCGGGAATGTTAAAGAAAT
The DNA here is from genome assembly GCA_035510695.1 of Patescibacteria group bacterium. Taxonomy (GTDB): domain Bacteria; phylum Patescibacteriota; class Microgenomatia; order Levybacterales; family UBA12049; genus DAIDHK01. The sequence goes on from DATKGO010000057.1 coordinate 2,515, forward strand.
AGATGTGAGCACGGATAAGCTTACCGTGATTGAAAAGAATAAAACGATTACCACATATAAAGAATCTAATGCAGATGTCTACAGTTTATTTAAAAATGCCGGAGTTTCGTTGAATAATACTAAAGTTGTAGTAAATAATGACAGCTCTTTAAATAATTGGATAAATATTATCGGCGGAGTGCTGCCGGTAGCCTTAATGATTGTCTTCTTATATTTCATTTTCCGCCAGGCCAGAGGTGCTCAGGAAAATATTTTTTCCTTTGGTCAATCAAGGGCGAAACTATTTAATAAAGATAATCCGCGAACTACCTTTGACGACGTAGCAGGAGTGGATGAGGCGAAGCAGGAATTAACGGAGATCGTCGACTTTTTGAAAAACCCTAATAAATATAAAGCTATTGGCGCCAGAACACCCAAAGGTGTATTGATGGTGGGCCCTGCTGGAACAGGAAAAACTTTACTTGCCCGGGCCACAGCCGGTGAAGCCAATGTATCATTCTTCTCAATGGCCGGATCGGAATTTATGGAGATGTTGGTGGGAGTAGGAGCCAGCAGAGTCCGGGATTTATTTAATACTGCCAAAAAAGCTCAGCCGGCAATTATTTTCATTGATGAAATTGATGCTATCGGTCGGCAGCGAGGCAATGGTTTAATGGGTGGACATGATGAAAGAGAGCAGACCTTAAACCAGATTTTAGTGGAAATGGATGGTTTTACCCCCAATGAACAGATTATCGTAATGGCAGCTACCAACAGACCAGACGTTTTGGATCCGGCACTGGTTCGACCGGGACGTTTTGACCGTAGAGTTTCTTTGGATCTTCCTGACGTGGAAGGCAGAAAAGCGATTTTGGCAATTCACGCCAAAGGCAAACCTTTTGAACCAGCTGTAAATTGGGACCGAGTGGCTAAAAGAACAGTTGGATTTTCAGGAGCGGATTTGGAAAACATGCTCAATGAAGCAGCTATTTTGGCCGCCCGTTTAGCCAAGAAAGAAATTGACATGATCGATTTGGAAGAAGCGGCGACCAAAGTGCAGCTTGGACCGGAGAAAAAACAATTACAGTCAGATGAGGATAGGCGCATGACGGCTTATCATGAAGCAGGTCACGCTCTCGTGATGTGGGAAATGCCGCATTTGGATCCGGTGCATAGAATTTCCATTGTCCGTCGTGGTTTGGCTTTAGGTCATACGATGATGGAACCGGTTGAGAGAACACATGAAACGAAAACGCATTTGGAAGAGCAAATTGCCGCGATGCTAGGAGGCAGGGCAGCAGAACAAATTATCTTTAATGAAATGACCACCGGTGCAGGATCGGATATTGAAAAAGCGACGCATGTGGCACGCGCCATGGTGGTTAAATTCGGGATGAGTAAACTCGGACCGATTGATTTTGAAGGCGAGAGACAAAATATTTATGAGCAAAGCGATTTATCTCCGGCTATGGCGGCCAAGGTTGATGAACAGGTAAAGGAAATTACCGATAAAGCTTATAAACAAGCTTTAAGTATTTTAAAGAAATTACGTAATAAATTAGATGTTTTGGCTGAGGAATTATTGAAACGGGAGACTTTGGATGCGGATGAATTTGCTAAGCTAATCGGTCCGAAAGTGACTCCGGCCATGGTGAAAGCTCCACAAACAGCCTCCGCATAATTTGCTACAATATCAATATGGATCTCAGGACTAAAAAATTAGTTGTTATTGATGGGAATGCGATTTTGCACAGGGCTTATCACGCCTTACCGCCTTTAACCGATCCGAAGGGCGAGGTAGTGAATGCTGTCTACGGTTTTTTCTCCATGTTGTTAAATTTATTACAAAATCAGAAACCGGATTATTTGGCAGTTTGTTTTGATCGTTCCAAACCGACAATCAGGCAAAGTATGTATGTTGGCTACCATGCTCATCGGCCGCAGATGGCAGATGACTTTGTGAGTCAAATCGCCAGGGTGGATTATATTTTGGAGAAAATGGCTATTAAACCATTTTTTGTGGACGGTTTTGAAGCAGACGATGTGATCGGAACGATAGCAACGTTAGTACAAAGAGCAAGGAACAAAGAGCAAGGAATTGAGACGATCGTAGTGACGGGAGATAGGGATTTGCTGCAGCTGGTGAACGAACATACGAAGGTTTTGATGTTAATTACAGGCATAACGAAAACTGTATTGTTTGATGAAAAAGCAGTCGAGGGAAAATATGGGGTTACACCAAAACAGTTTATTGATTATAAGGCTTTGATTGGCGATCAATCCGACGGTTATCCGGGAGTTGCCGGAATAGGACCGAAAACGGCAGCTATTCTTTTACAAAAATATCAGACATTTGAGAATTTGTATGAACATGTGGGAGAATTATCGGAAAGGCAAGGTTTACAGTTGGCCACCGATGCAGAGCAAGCGGCATTGGCGAAGAAGTTAGCCACAATTATTTGTGATATTCCCATGCAGTTTAATATTGAGAAATGTAAAGCTTCGGATTTTGATCTGGCAGGACTGGAGAAAGCGTTTGAAGAGTTTGGCTTTAATAGTTTGAAAAAGCGTTTACTGACGGTTTTTCCGGATTTAGATGAACGGAAAAAAAAGAAGAAAGATAAGGTAAATAAAGATCAAATGTCACTTCTTTAGAAATTCTCATGCTCGCTCGGAACACTTTTTTGGTTGCTTCAAGGGTTATGTCTCTCTTGTTTTCTGGTTTATATTTTCGATCTGGCATTATTGTATATTCGTATTGAAGTTGTCGACCCGAGTGAAGCAACAAAAAAGCATCCCTTCGCTCGCTTGATTTTTAAAAATTAGAACATTTTGATTTCATTTTAAATTTAAAATTTCAAATTAAAAATTGTTTTTGTTGTATAATACCAACAGATGAGGATTGCATTGGTTCACGATTATATTAAGGAATACGGCGGGGCAGAGAAGGTATTGGAGACTTTGCATGAAATGTATCCGGATGCTCCGGTTTATACATCGGTTTATTTACCGCAGTTTTTAGGTCCGCATAAAGACCGTTTTGCCAATTGGGACATCAGAACCTCATATTTACAGAATTTACCGCTTAAAGCTAAGTTAATCAGCCCATTTAGATTATTATCAAAATCAGTGTTCAAAAGTTTCGATTTTTCCAAGTATGACGTGATAATTTCATCCGCAACAGGAGCGTATATTATAAACGATTTGGATAAAAAAGATGCGAAATTGATTTGTTACTGTCATACACCGCCGCGTTACCTTTACGGTTATGCCACAGCCCGGGAATGGAAGAAAAATCCGTTTATCCGCAGTGTTGCACATGTGGCAAATCATTTTTTAAGGATGCAGGATTTTACAGCTGCTCAAAATGTTGATCAATATATTGCCAATTCGGAAGAAGTTGCAGGGAGAATTAGAAAATTTTATCGGAGAGATTCAATTGTTGTTTACCCACCAGTTGACACTGGAATAATGTCCCCTTTATTCAATATTCCTAATTCTAAATTCTATTATCTCGCCGGGGGGAGGCTAGCGAGACCGAAACACATTGATTTGATCATTAAAGCTTGTATGGAATTGGGAGTACCACTGAAGGTGTTTGGCAAAGGCTTCGCAGGATACGGTAAAGAGCTGCGTTTGTTAGCAACTTTTAGTCGTCATCCTGAACTCGTTTCAGGGATTCCGGATCAAGTCCGGAATGACAACTTAATAGAATTTCTCGGTGAAGTGACGGAAGAGAAAAAGTGGGAATTATATGCAGGAGCCAAAGCGTATATTTTTGCTTCCGAAGATGAAGATTTTGGCATTATGCCGGTTGAGAGCATGTCAGCGGGGACACCTGTAATTGCATATAAATCCGGAGGAGTTAAGGAAACTGTTGTAGATAAAGAAACAGGTTTATTTTATGATGAGTTGAGTGTTGAAAGTTTGATCAGTGCTATAAAAAAGTTTGAAAAAATGAAATTTGCTGCTAAAATATGTCAGAAACAAGCGGAAAAGTTTAGTAAAGAGAGATTCGTGAAAGAGATGAAGAGAATAGTTGAAAAGATTTAAGAATGGAGAAAAAGGATTAGTAAATCATTCTTAGTCATTCCCATGAAAATGGGAATCCACGTTCTTTTGTTAATTGGATTCCCGCCTACGCGGGAATGACGAAAATTTTTTTAATAAACAATTAGAAAGGAAAAACAATGCCGGAGCTTCCCGAAGTTGAAACAATTAAATTAGGTTTGCAGAAATATTTAGTCGGACACAGAATTGAAAGTGTGGATGTCCGCTTGAAAAAGCTGGTCAGCGGAGACGTTGATCAGATTATCGGCGCCAAAATAATCGACATCAAACGTTTTGGCAAAGGATTGGTTTTTGAATTGGATAACGGTTATGTCATGGCCATTCATATAAAAATGACGGGACAATTAATTTATAGCGGAGCGGATTCACAAAAGATTTTTCATCCTTCACAGAAAGTCGGAGGCGAACTTCCGAATAAATTTACCCACGTAATTTTTCATTTGGACAAAAAAACTTTTCTTTTTTATAACGACATTCGGCAATTTGGCTGGATAAAAATATTGAAAAATGAAAATTTAAAACAGTTGCCGTTTTTTAAGGATTTAGGTCCCGAGCCATTGAAAGATTTAACCTTGGAACAGTTTGAAAAGATAGTTGGAGCGGCCAAAGGACCGATTAAACCATTACTCATGGATCAGAAGAAGATCAGCGGCATCGGTAACATCTATGCCAATGAGGCATTGTTTGAGGCGAAGATTGATCCCAGACGGAAAGCCAACAGTTTGACCGAAACCGAAACTAAAAAGTTATTTTCCGCAATTGAGTTTGTTTTGGAGAAAAGTTTATCGATGGGCGGGGCATCGGAAACTAATTTCGTTAATGCACTTGGTGAGGATGGAAGTTATCAGAAACATTTTTTAGTTTACGGTCAAAAAGGGAAATCCTGTCCGGTTTGTGGAACGAAAATTGAAATGATCAGACAGGCCGGTCGAGGAACATTTTTCTGTCCCAAATGCCAGAAGTAAAGCTAAATTTAGAAATTAAGAAAGAAATTGAACAAGAAGCTGTGAAGTGCCATCGGCGCCAAACTTATCTGAGCCGGGAGCCATAGCGGTTTCTATTTGCAGTTGGTTAGCCACGCCGTCTGTCATTAAAGGAGTAAGTCTAAAGTTAAATCCAAAAGCTTCAGTAGCAACCGCTACCCTGCCGCCATTCAAAATAATAGAAGATTGAGAAATATTTTGCGATTCGGGCGTGCTTATGGGTTTAAAAGTATTATCCGGTTGTCTTACATAGGTGGCAACTTCAGTGCTGTTTTCGTCATATATAGTAATTTCGACTGCTTGTTGTGTTTTGGCTGGTAAGGCTGAAGTTAGTGTTATTTGTTCAGGATCTATGGATATATCTATTAAAGATCGTGAGTCATATTTTCTGCCAGTATCGGTAGAAGGAAAGGTCTGATTGAATCTTAAAGTGTTTACTTTTTTTGTTTCAGGCATCAAATCTATCTTTCTGGAAAATCTATTAAGGCCATAAGAGCCTACTACATGCCCGTGTTCTACAGCTTCCGACTTAGCCTGTCTGCCGGAAAATTTATCCTTAATTATTTCGAGCCACGCCATACGATGGGATTATATACCTCTAGTTTAAATTTGCAAAGGTGGCTTATGACATGTCGGACAAGAATAGAAATGTCCGCTTTTTTGTGTTCATCACTTTTTGGGGTATCTCCTCCATGGGTGACCGAGTGGTGGCTTGTAGCTTAAGGTATGAGTCGTGAGAATAATCGGTTGTTTAATTCTCTGTTTTTTAG
>DATKGO010000058.1:0-7170 GCA_035510695.1 Patescibacteria group bacterium
CGTAGTATCAAAAGCAGAAGTATCACCAACATTAACAGGCTTATTAAGTATAGACCCCAAAAGTCCCGTAACAGCATTGAAACCAGAATTTATAGCATTTTTAATATCACCAAGTAAACCATTAGATGTACCAATCGCATCCGTCGTTTTACCTTGAGCCTCAATTATACCGTTTGCTCCTATTCCAAATTGTGTAGTTGATAAAGCACTATCACCATGTAAAGAAACAGTATCGCGCTTACTTTTTTGCGTACTATCAATTGAGGGATTACCAAACTTACAGTTATTCAAAATTGAGTCATTCGCAGAATTATAATTAACAGGAACAGCGCCACCACAGGAAGTATCAAGATTATTTTGCGAACACGAACCTGATAGCATTTTTCCATTATAATTGCATCCATGGAGCGTTACACCATCCTGATTAAACGTAGTATCACGAGCATTGCCCTTTGTAAGATTTATCCCATTCTCAGAAATATCACTGCAACCATGGCTAGTAACTGTTTTAAACGACGTATCCGACATAGGACCACCTGAATTAGTGGTCCTATGCAATGTCACATAGACCCATTTTCCACTTGTTATTGTGACACCATTTATCACCGGAGGTTTATCTGGATTTATATCACCTAATTCATAGCAACTAGTTCCAATAATAGGGTTAACAGTTGAATCAAAAGCGGCATCACCGCACGAAGGATTTTGCGGCATATTATGAGAACCCGCATTAATTAAATTTCCCTCCTGCGTAAATGTTCCAAGTGTCTTCTGTGCCTCTAGACATCCACAGTCCGCTGCTCCTTCAGCTTGTTTAACTAAAAATGTAGCAGTAAATGAATTTTCCCCATTCATTTGAATTGATATTACATATGCGCCAATTGCACTTGCTACGCTCCTTGCACAAGAAACAGCGTCAGAACAGCCCCACCCTAAAGTATAAGTTCCAGTTCTTATATCACACGAGGCAAACGTCTTTCCCAAAGCAAGCAATAAAATAACGTAAAACGTTAAATAAGCCAATTGACTTAATGACAATTCTTTTTTCATTTATTAAAAAATACCCCCCAACAGAATAAACCACCGCAAATTAACCCGCAAAAAAACCACATAAAAATTGACATATGAGAGTCTGTCAATTTATTCGACTGACCACCACCATTACCACAATGCAATTGAACTACAATGTACGGTACAGTTGGAGTCGACGAACTTTGTTCAGTATTGGAACAATTACAATCATGATCTTCATTCAAATTGAGCATCAAATAATAAACAGTAAATGACTTACCATCACCGTTATTATCTTGCACATCCAAAACTTGATTATAAATCTTCGGATTCTGAGACAAGAGCCCTTGATGAAATGCTAATCCAGCTTGATTAACATTAAGAGAATCTGAGGAATAATATGGTCCATAATATATTCCGCAAGTATCACCAAAAGCATCAACATCATTAAATAAAAGAGATTGACCAAAAGAAAATGAATAAATCATAAATACAAAAAGCGCCGTGAGCTTGGGCCTTTTTGCTCTTTTGTCCTTTAATAAAACGTGCATTATTGGACAATGGCCCAATTCACGGCGCAAATACAAAATAAAATTCATAACCCCAGTGCCCTTCGGGCTATCAACCAATCCCGATTTGCACTGACATTTATAATTTTTGAGTACAAAAATTTTCATGGCTTTTCTCTCTAATTGTTTTCACTTGTTGGACAGATGGGAAATTTCCCCGGAATCCCAAAACTGGAACGCCCCGAAATTTCAATACAATTCAACACCGTATGCATGATTTACCCCTAAGGATAATATTGACGGAAGCCCCTAAGCAGCTGTTTATTCTTCCAAGCAATTACTATGAGAGTCACTTCACATTGAATTATTATCACCATTGCTGATAAAACCCCATCAAATAAAGCTTGCATTGCTCCATTTAAACCTAAATAACAACAGTATTGCACTACGTTTGATGGTATCTGATTTATCAAAGATTGTATGTTTACACCGAACGATATATGTAAAATCGTATTCAACATTGTTGTCAGGATTTTCTGCATTATCCACGATACCGGCCCCTGATGTCCCGTAAATAACTCCATGATAAATTCAAGCGCCGGCTCCATTGCAAGCCAGAACATCGCACCAGGGCGAGCAAGAACACCCCTCAAGGCTTTCCACATTATTGACAATAAAATAGGAACTTGTTTCCAAAAAGGAACTGTTATTATAACAATCTTTATGAGATATTTAAGAGCAGCTATCATGCCTTGCCATCCTTGTTTTCTTGATCACGATCGACAAACGTCTTTGTTCCCATAACCCTATTCTCAGCCGAAAGAGAAATCTTACTTACCGCCGCAAGAATAACCAATCCAAACCAAATTATCGCTATAATAGTCATTTTTATTCCTTTACAAAATGAGAAAGGGGTTTCTTACCGGCAAGAAACCCCATTTCGTTTAGCGACCGGCCTTGTGCAAAAGCTTGATTACAAGCCCTACGGCAAGTATCAAACCCACAATTCCGACTATCGCTGGACCCGTACCGTTTACGGACGACTGCATCACGTTCACCGCACTATCAGCAAGCGTAGCGAAATTCATGGTTATTCCCTTCTAGAGCATAATTAAAGAATAGAAAATGCTAATTTGCCCGATCAACATTTTCCAAAATACGACGAACTATTGAAATAGTAAAACCGAACGCCGCCGCAAGAAATGGCAGCATAAAACCGCAAATGAAAGCCTGAAAATTAACGTCCGTCGTAATAGGTATATTTATCATGATAACCTCAATGAGGATTAATTGAACCAAAAACCGTATGCATTGCAACAAAGAAAAAAGTAAGTATGATTGAAATAGCAACCAAAAGCATTATAAAATCTAATCTTGTCCACTTGTTTCCTTTTCCATCCTTTAAATAAAGCATTGGTGACTTTAAAAACCATATTACCTTTTCCAAGTATATTAAAAACATAATTACCGCCCGTCAATGGATTATTTTTTTGCACCTGGAGTATATCTTGTAATATTCCTAACTCTCCAGCAGCTATCTAATGTCATAAGGTTTTTGCATTCGACATGCAAAGTATCACCTGCTTTTATTTCTTTATTGTAAGAAGGCAATTCCAAATTCACACGACACCCGGAACCGTCCGTCATTTCGACCAACGCACATTCAGCCCTACGAGCAGCTTGAGCAGGATTCACTTTTCCCTCCCAGACAAATTCAGGTTTTGCCTGAAAATCCGAAGTGAACGTACTAATTACCAAAACTTGTGACATGATGAAACCTTTCGATAAATGTTTAAGAGGATGCTTTAATTATAATAAAAAAAACATTGCTTGTCAATACTTTTTTATTGAAATTTCTCCTTCTTTACATAACCGCATTGATTACATTCAATTTTCATTATAAATTCTTCATAACTATCACCCCAAATTAAAAGATCGCTCGAACCGCACTTTTGACATTTTTCAGGCCAATTTTCTTCTTCCCATTCATCGTTTTCTTCCATACAAAGACCCCTTTTTTTTAATTTTCGTAATTCCGTAACACTATTTTATTCTTTTTCTTTTTTCTAAGATAATATTCATTCATCTTTATTAACGCCTTTACTCTTTTACAATTTATTTTTGACTTTCCTCCTTGATCCAAGCATTGTTTCAAACCATCAAATATACACCCTTCACAATCAAATATACTTCCATTGACAATCATCACTTTACTATCCATTCTAAATTCTCCTTGCTAAAATGGTATTTTTTCATGCCCTTTATCAACATTACCATAATACAAATAATAGTCAGACAGCCTGCTTACATTTTCAACTTTATCCTCATTCATTATCATTTTTAAAGGCAATTGACTACCAACCTTATCCTTTAAAAATTTAACTTTTGTCGTTTTTTCAATCAACCTTTTAGATTGACGTCGAAACTGGTTCCATTCTTTAATCTTCTCCTTTTCATAAAACTCCGTTACATCAATTTCTAAAACCAAATCCCTTGAGGACCCGTACCAACGCCCATAATTTTTAATCGAATCAGGTAAACATTTTTGTTCTTTCTTTGATGCATATTTTCTAACATAATTTACCTTAGAATTAACTACCCAATCGGTATAATTCCTCTGGTGCATTGAAAAATCAACAGCCTTTTTATCGTTTAATTGTTCAGATATTTTCAGCCACGCCTTCATCAATTTTCGCCATGAATTTGTACCTTTATCTTCCCAACTAGGGCAGTCATCAAATCTCTTATTCATCCAAACATGAATATGAGGAAATTCCCTTTTTTGCCATTCAACAACCCATAGGTACTTTATATCCTTGTATCGAAGATGTTCAAGCCATGTCGTCAATTGCCTTTTCTGGTCCTTATAATCTCTTGGAAAAACTTGATGATAAGTTAAAAGCAACATGCTTTTCCAATCCCCCTGCATGTACACCCAATCAAGTCGCTTTAAAGCACTTTTTGAAATACCCCTTATAATTCCGCGCTTTTCTGGATTTTTATTACCAATTCCCTTAATACCTGATATTTTTACACCACGCCTATATGTTAAAAATTCATGTTTCATTTTTTTCTTTCAAGGTTCATAATTCTTGAGATATGAACCTTTATAACAAGCTCCACCCTCCCCGACCACCCCTACGGGGCGGCACGGGGAGGGTAGAAAACTATTAATTTATTACCTCAGTAGACATTTTTTGCACATTAAACATTGCCGCAAAATAGAAAAGTACCGTTGATCTTGCCTTATATTTAAAAATGAACCATGTTTTTTGCTTTATAACGTCATTAAACAACGAAGAACCTACGCAAACCTCTCCGGGTATACCAAGTAGCTTAATCTGGTTATCGTCAAGCCTATAGGTCAAATCATAGCGATTAGGCGCTACGTTCAATTGAAGGCCATTATAAACGCTCTCAAATGATGTTGAAACCGCCCCAGTCGACGATGTTATTTGTGCATTAGCTCGACGCGCCTCGTCACCGAACATTAAATTAGTCATAGAATCGCCACGCAAATAAAAAATTATGTGTCGCTGAAAATTCAGAGAATCCCACACATAATTATCACCAGCTATTGCCCCGATTTGAAAACCTGCGCCATTGAGATTTCTTACATCAACCGATACGTTTAGGGGACTACTTAGCAATAATCCACGACTAGCAGAATCGGACAGCGTACTACCAACCATGTACATATCGCACTTGTAAATATTAATATGCGTTTTTTTATACTTTTCTGTCGAGTCGCGAACGTAATTCTCGCGATCAATTATTTTAGCATTCAAAAATTCCTGCTTACTTGACGTAACAAGAAAATGCTTAGAATAAGGAAGTTGCACGGTGTAAATCGAATCCCTTTTACCTTTTTCTGACGAACTATCTTCCCTAACGACATAAAACATTGCCGTATCCAAAAAAAGTAAGTATCCATCCGTTTTAAGGTTCTTTTTCATTTCGTCTACCGCCAAATTAAAAGACTTTTTATATATATCAAAATTCCTGCTCATTTCAAGACCAGACGAAGCACCAAGTACCGATCTACCCGTTTTAAGCGCCAAAGCTTTTAAAGCCTCATGATACGTATAATTTCCATCTATGGTATATGTATTTTGCGACTCGGATGACAATACATTGCTTGACAAAAAGCATATGATTACCATTAAACATTCAAGATTTTTAATTGACATTATCGTATAACCCTTCTATAATTTTCACCAACAAGATTAGAGTCATTAATGATTATCGCCTGAGACTTAACCGGCATTGACTCGCGTATTTTTGAGTTATTCAAAACCACTATATGTTTCGGCTTATCTTTACCAAACCTTTGCATCATTTTAGGCAACGTACTTAATGAAACCATGAAAGCAATAAGAACAAACAAACCAACGAAACCAAGTTTAGCACTTCTTAATGGGTGAACACGGACCTTTTTTTCAACCGTCCCCTCGTTGAAATAAGATTTATAGCAATCATAAATACGAACATCATGCCGCCATGTAAATGTTTGAATCGGCTCTTGATTAATGTTAGCACATGAAAATACCGCCGTTTTCACCGTCTTTGCACTTCCCAAGGCCGAAAAAGATTTATGCTTATATGTCAATTCTGCTACCCTACGAACGCCAGCATCAAGCGTATCAATGTGAGGGGTAAGGAATATCAGTTGGTGTCCATAGTGCCTATGCTCCATTAAATATTTCACACAATCGCAATTATCTCTATTTTGCCAATCCCTATTATTAAAAATGTTTTGTGATTCATCCAAAATTATCATTGCATTCTGCTTAACTTCTTCCCAAAAACGAGCCGGATTAGCTAATGAATGAAAACACCGTTCAACCTGAATAAGATCAATTTCATAAAGTATTGCTATTCGAGCCAATACCAATCCGTCAATATTTGTATAAACATTGGTCTCTTTTTTCAACTCAGGAATTAAATATTTTTGTATTGCGTACAAAGTCTTACCCGTACCAGCCACACCAGTATATAGCAAAAGAGCCATAAATTTATTTCCTTTTGTTAATATTGTAACCAAAAATCAAAGGTCGCCGATCCGCGGCGATTTTGTCTATAAGAGACTATTTACTTTTTGTAAACTTTGGAACCATTAAATTATATTAGCGAATACCTTAATTATTACTTGAAATACAGAGAATCTATAAAACAAGAATATAAATATACCAGCTAACAATTTAAAAATCGGCTTAGTATATTGGGCAGGATCACCAAAACATAAATTCACCGGGTAATTTTTATTCCAAAATGGAATTGTAATTGCCGTCGAATCACATCCACAGTCAGAGGTATCACCCCAATTAACTTTTAGAGAATCAAAAATGTGAGAAATTCCATTGCTGTCAACTGTTATGTTCGTGTCCGAAGAATCAATTCGTCGTATACTATCCATTTTTGCACGAAAACTAGACCATTGAGCACCACTATCACCAAATGATGGAACGGTCCCCGTAGAATCGAAAATTGTATCACCCGAATGTAATCCCGTAGTATCAAAAGCAGAAGTATCACCAACATTAACAGGCTTATTAAGTATAGACCCCAAAAGTCCCGTAACAGCATTGAAACCAGAATTTATAGCATTTTTAATATCACCAAGTAAACCATTAGATGTACCAATCGCATC
>DATKGO010000059.1:0-19925 GCA_035510695.1 Patescibacteria group bacterium
AGTTTGAAAATGATATCACACAGTTTTTTGAGAACATCAGTCAGTACGAAGATAGACTCAGGCAGTTTATTGGAACTGAAATGCACCTGGTGAAACTAACTACCTAAATACCGAAAATCAATTTAGGAAATGTATATTTTCTCGCGAATTCTCTGCAATTGACTTAAATTCATCTTTTGTATTTCACTAATATCTCCTTTATAAAGAGACGACAATTGCCTTCCTTCCGTAGTTCTTTTGTCATACCACAAATCCATTCCCGTTCTGACTAGAGCCTCGTTGCCATATAAACGCAAACCTGTTCTCGCCGCGATAATAGTGGCTGTTAAAGGAATCGCTCCAATTGCTGCAGTAGCTAACGCCAAACCATTTAATCCCAGTCCTACAATCAAACGTAATTTAGGTCGATTTCGAAGTGAGGTTGCCAATTCGGTAACCTTCCATCTTCCCATTGGAGAATCTTTCTTGACGCTTAAAGCCTCAAATTCCGCTTGAGAGAGCTTTCCCATTTCCTTTTCGTGTTCAAAAACTAAAGTCTCTACCAATTCTTGCTGCATCTGCAAAGGCGAAAGGTTTGTCTCTGCTTCCAATTCTTTTTGCCTAAATTTCAATGTCAAATCCAAATTGGTATTACGAGCCAGGTCATATTCCTGTGTTGCCTCATGCAAATTACTGTTGCGCGCCCATAACAGTGAACGAGCCTTCGTTCGCGCCAAGATATACCTCTGCCGAGTCTCTTCTTGAATTATGTCTGCTTCATTCTTATCATTTTGCAGTCTTAGTATTTCTTCAGACTCTTCTGCCGTTTCAACATCTTGATGCTCATCCTGCACTTCTTCTGAATCTTCCTTTATTTTTCCCACTGTATCCGCGATGATCACAGTGGCGTCATCCGGCACTCCGCTTCGGAAATGATTTTCCCAGCTTCGGCCTTTAGCCTTAGCCATCATCGTCTCTGCTGCCTCATCCGAATGACCACTTGGAGGTACAATTTGAGAAATTTCTCGCTGCGTCAATTTACTATAAACTCCGTCTGTAAGCAGCATTATTTTATCCCCTTCTTTTAAATCAACCACTGAAAGCTTAGGTGAAATTGTGGATCCAAAACCGATACCATCCGTAATACCTCTATTATAAAAATATTCTTCAAAATTTCTTCCTCCCTGAATTTTTAGATCCTCTACCTTTTCGGCATTATCAATTATTTTCTGAATTTTTCTAGCTAATGGCTTAGCGCTGTTAAGAACCTGATATAGTATATTATCATCTTGAGTTATCAACTCGAAAACCCCATCGGCACCTACACGGTATGCTCTGGTATCCCCTACGCTCCCAACCACAAATTTTCTACTCCCATCCTTCTCAAACACAAAGTAACCAATTGTACCAGTTGATGCACCATCCGCATTTGGATTTTGGGCAATTTCTTTATTGATAAAATCTCGCACCCGATTATTCGCTTTATCAAATGACTCATTGATAAATGATTTAACTTCATCAACAGAAGTTAAAGGATGATCTTTAAGATCCGCTGCCGCTTCTGCTAAGGCATCCCTTGATATCTGAGCAACTTGCCCCCCATGGCTACCGTTCTCCGGACTCAACGTGGCTCCGTCAAAAGCTGCAACTATTCTACCGTCCTTGGACGCAAAAAACCTATCTTCTCCATGCACAGAATTGTCCTGCTTCACGACCACATGTATCTCATCTTTACGTACCTCTTGAGAACTTGCGACTTCTCTTTTTTCCTCTTTCTCCGTCTCAATACTTCTATCTTCCAATTTTTCATCTGCAGTCTCATCTCCTATTTTTACCTCCTCTGGTATTTTTATTCCTTCCAGCTCCTTTGAAGTTGTAGATTCTTCATCCAAAGTGGGTTTATCAACTGGAGCTATGACGGGATTGAAGATTTCCGGCGTTAGAGGTGTCTCTTCCGTATTAGTTGCCTTTGAAACTTTTCCTTCCAAATTAATTTTTCTTTTTTCTCCCCCGGTTAATACTCTTTCTACATTAAAACTCAAGGTCATACCAAATGGGCTATTGTTAAAACCTTCGCGCCAACGGATATTAAATGGCTTATTCTCTACAGGCATACCAACGTATGGTATCGGACATCTATTTTAATAATATAAGAAATTGGTAAGGATAAGGTTTGAATCTAAGCAATGAATTCTAAATTATTCTGTAACTTTTTTTACTTCCACTCCGTCTTTTCCGTCAAGGATTTCAAAACCCATTTTCTGAATTTGATTTCTTACTTGATCCGCCTGATCAAATTTTCTCTCTCTACGCAACTGATTACGCACTTGAATCAATTCATTCACTTCCGGGGGAACTTCAAAATGCATCGCTGCTTTATGTTCGGTTAGCCAATTGGCTAAATCCAAACCTAATACTTGATCCATCTTCAAAAGGCTTGCCAATTTCATACTTGGTTCCAGATTCGACTTCAGCATATCCCAAACCACAGCTAAAGCTTCCGGCGTATTTAAGTCATTATTCAACGCTTCCAAAAATCTCTCTTCCCACTCATTTTCTGTTTTAATTTTTTTTGGTTCTTCATTGAAAATTGAAAACTGAAAATTGGAAATTCGTGACGCTTCTTCTCTTAAATGATTCAACGCGTTTTGAGCTGCATCAAGTGCTGGCATGGTAAAATTCATTTCCTGACGGTAATGCGTTTGCAAAAACAAATAACGCAAAGCCAACGGCTGAAATTTCTCTTTTTCCAAATCATACAAACGATAAATATTCCCCAAACTCTTACTCATCTTTTGTCCTTGGACTAAAATAAAAGCTCCATGCAGCCAATAATTGACAAATTTTTTATGTGTTGCCGCCTCAGACTGAGCTATTTCATTGGGATGATGCGTGGATTTGAGGTCAATACCTCCGGTATGAATATCAAATGTTTCACCTAAATATTTCATGCTCATAGCTGAACATTCAATATGCCAGCCGGGGAAACCCACGCCCCATGGACTATCCCATTCCATCTGCCTTCGGCCGCCGAAGCCTTCGGCGGAGGCGGCACGTTTCTCTCTCGCATATTCCTCAAAACCTACCCCGTCCGGATAACTAAACTTCCAAAGCGCAAAATCGCGTGGATTTCTTTTTTCCGGATTTATTTCCACCCTTGCTCCTTCTTTAACTTCATCTAGATCTGAGAGCTGGCCGTAGTTTTTAAATTTACTGGTGTCGAAATACACACCGTCTGAAATCGTGTAGGTGTAACCATTTTTTTCCAATTTCTTAACCAACTCAATTTGTTCCTGGATATGATCTGTAGCTTTAACGAATTTTTCCGGTTCAACTAAATTGAGTTTTTTGAAATCGCCTAAAAATTGTTCCGTATAAAATTTCGCCACTTCCCAAGCGGTTTTATGCTCCCGCTTGGCAGCTTTTTCCATTCTGTCTTCTCCAGTATCGGCGTCGCCTAAATTATCACCTGTCAAATGCCCCACATCGGTAATATTCATGATGTATTTCGTCTTATAGCCGTTATACTGTAAAGTTCTAAGTAATAGATCAGCCATGAGATACGTCCTGAAGTTGCCAATGGTGGCGAAATTATAAACTGTCGGTCCACAGGTATACATCCGAACCAATTTCGGATCAATCGGTTTGAATTCTTCAATTTTTCGGGTTAAGGAATTATATAAACGCAGCATATCTGCCTCATATTGTAACACAAACGAGGTCATTTATTTTTTTTCTTCTTTTCAATATCTTCAATTAATTTCCACAAAAGCCAACTGGAATAAAACGCTCCAATGAGTAATCCAATACCGATGAGAATTAAAATAAATTCCATGCTCAAATTTGTCATGCTGAATTTATTTCAGCATCCAAGCAGATCCTGAAACAAGTTCAGAATGACGTTTCCAAGGTTCAGAATGACAAAAATTATAACAATTTCTTATTCTTAAATCTTTATTCATAAATCATTATTCTCGCCCTATCCGCCTAATCGCCGTTCCCTTTCGGCACTTTCTTTGGAAGGCGGCGCCTTCACGACCTGTTGTTTCTTTTCTTCTTCTTCCAATTTAATTTGTTTTTTTTGTTCCTCTTCCTGTTTTTCTTTCTCCAATTTTTCCTGCACGGTTTCTTCTCTCCTCCCTGCTTCCGGGTGCAGCAATTTGTCAAAATATACTTTATTATGTTGCTCCTGCAACAACTTTCTGGCCTTTAGCAATTGCTCTTGATCTTGCTGATTTGACTGAGCTTGCATTTGATTTGCAGGCTGCTGCGGCTGTCCGTTTGGCTGTTGACTCGAACCATACAATGCTTTAACAAAATCCTGATTGTCGGTATTTTGAGGATTTGTTCCGGATTGTTGTCCTGCCCCCTCCGGAGTATTAGGAGTCGGCGGTTTAACGGACATATTCCCGCTGCCGGTCACAGAATTTACAGCTGCCTGTCCAGCCAAATTGATTTGCTGTCCCGCACCTTTGACTACGCTGGCTGCTCCTTCTTCAAGCGTTTCCAATGTGTTATCAACTATATTCGTCCCCATGCCTCTATAATAGCACAGAAATTTTCAATTTTTAATTTTAAGAATTAAATATTTAGATTTCAATGAAAATTATAAATTTCAAATTTTAAATTATTTCACCGCCTAGTGCTATAATAACACTGATGACTCTCAAATTCCTCCAGCTCAACATCGAATCAGGAAGATTCCTGGATGAAGTTATTGCTTTTATCCAAAAACACGATTTTGACATCATAAATCTTCAGGAGGTTTCAGGAGGAAAATTCAATAAATATAACCAATTTGATATTTTCCAAACCCTGAAAGAAAAACTTGGATACAAAGGCGAATTAACCAAAACAATGATCGGTAAATCCGATCCGCAAAGTTACTTCGGCAATGCAACATTTTTCAAACCTTCATTCTCGTTATTAAACAAAAAAGAAATTATTTGGCTGAAACCTTTTGTGGAGCTTTCAGAATTACCGAAGAATAATTTCCAGACACTTCCACGCAATGCCCTCCATCTTACTTTAACTAAAGATAATCTAACGCTTAATGTAATAAATGCTCATCTAGCCTGGGGACCTACTCCCTTGGACGAACCTTATAAAATAAATCAAGCTAATATCCTGATTGATTATATGAAAAATGTCTCTCAACCTTTTGTTCTTTCCGGTGACTTCAATGTAACTCCAGATTCGCAAATCGTAAAAAATTTCAATCAACTGGCTCGTAATTTAACTGTTGAAAATCACCTCACTAATACGTTAAACGCTAAGACACACCGGGTACTTTCGCTTTTCCCGCCCGGCCTGGCTGTTGATTATATTTATACCAGCCAAGATATAAAAGTAGACAAATTTGAGGCTATTAAAGAAACATTATCAGACCATCTAGGATTGATGACAGAAATCGTTATTTAGTACTCGCTTCGGCCTTCCATCGCACGCTCCAAAGTCGTACTGTCGGCATATTCCAAATCCGCACCCGTCGGTAATCCTCTACCGATTCTTGTGATTTTTAAATTTTCATTTTTACCTTTTATCTGTTTCGCAATAAACATCGCGGTTGCTTCGCCTTCCATAGTCGGATTGGTGGCAAGAATTACTTCCCTAATCGGTCTACCCAAATATGATGTACCCTTCTCCAAACGTAACAATAATTGCGGAATAAAAATCTCTTCCGGCCCGATATTATTTAAAGGATCAATTTTACCGTGCAAAACATGATAAAGCCCGTTATATTTCCCACTTTTTTCCAAAGCTAAAACATCCAACGGCTGTTCCACTACACAAATAACTGAATTTTCCCTCTGCGGATCATCACAAATCGAACAGGGATTGGTTTCATCGACTGAAAAACAAACAGAACAAATTTGTGTATCTTTCTTCAAATTCTGAAACGCCTCGGCAAATTTGTCCAATTCACTTTGCGGAACATGCAGGAGATAAAACGTCAACCGCTGTGCGGATTTGGGTCCAATTCCGGGCAATCGTTCAAACGCCTCTATTGTATGTTGTATGGCTTTGGGAATTCTCATATAAAAAATAACAATTATAATGATCAAATGCAAATAGCTAAGTGTTTCATTTTCGCAGAAATGAAAGGCGAAGCCAAATACGGATTGGCGTAGTCCGGTTTCAAGAAAATGGAATACTTAGCGATATTCCTGGTCAAAAAATATTTCTTTCCGAGCTCTCAAAATTCCATTTCTGAATTTACTTTTGAATTTCCTTTGCTATCATATCAGCTATTGATAAAATTTCAAGCTTGGCAAATAGTTTATGTTTAGGCAACTCCACTCCGTCTGTGACAAAAACTTTTTCAACTGCAGATTCCTGCAGGACTTTGGGAGCTTCTGCGGAAAATATGGGGTGAGTGCAAAACGCATACATTTCTTCAACTTTATTTTTACTCAACAATTCAGCTGCCTTTACAATTGTTCTTCCGCTTGAGATCATATCATCCACTATAATTGCACGTTTTTTAAGAGTTCCTTCAAAGCTTACTGCTTCAACATGACCGGTTGCCAAATCGCGATTTTTCGTAATTGTCACATACGACATATCGTCTAGCATCTCGGACAAGAGTTTAATTCTACGAATTCCCCCCATGTCCGGACTTACCAAAACAGTGTCGCTGTCATTCCAACCTTCTTTTTTAATACGTTGGGCAAAGATAGATAAAGCGGACAAATGAGTAATCGGAATATGAAAAAATTCCGGGATCTTAATCGTGTGCAGATCAAAAGAAACAATTTTATTCGCGCCCAACGATTCAACAGCTTTTATCATAACTTCCAGAGACACTGCTTCGCCGTCACGAAAAACATGATCCTGCCGCTGATATCCCATATACGGCATGACCACGGTAATATCCCGGGCACCGCTTCGCGCCAACGCATCGGCAATTAAAAATAATTCAATATAATTGGTATCAACCGGAGGATTGGTCGGCTGGATTATAATGCAGTCTTCTTCAACTACATTTTCCAAAACGCGGACTCTGCGTTCTCCGTCGGGGAAAATAAAAATTTCCAGAGGAGTTAATGCTAATCCTAATTTTGCAGCAATTTTTTCAGCTAATGGTTTATTGGCAGATCCCGATACAATTTTCATAATTTTTAGCTTATTCTAATATTGGCTCATATTTTGCTTTTAACATATTTCCCAGAAATGCCGATAAACACCCTTTTAATATTGATATTTGTTCATTGGTAAACTTATATTCTTTTAATTGAGCTTCATCTATAGCAAAACATCCGGGGATAGTCATACCATGATTTTCCAATATTTCTCCTAATTCCTTCGGTACACCTAGAGGTGATAAATCTTTTTCCGCATCAGGATTTGCCCCAGTCATAAAAAAATCTCCAACATAATATGCCATATAATACCTGGCATATGCTAAATCATTTCTTGAGATTCTATCTGGATCTTTAGAATCAGTTAATACCTTTTCCGGCTTAAGGATAATATCCTTATATGAAACTCTTTTATTTAACAAAGTTTCTTCTAAAGGTGATGGAAAATGCATTGTGTTATATGCATTAGCAGCCGAGAATGTCTCCTCTGTCATAACACCAGGGGTTCTAATTTCAGCTTCTTTTAGGCCAATCATTTCCCCATCCCTCCAAGCAGGCCGCCTAGACCACCGCTCATTGATTGCAGTTCTTTCGCCGCTACTTCCTGTGATTTTTTCACTGCTTCATTAACCGCTTCCAAAATGTCTTTGTCCGATTTGTTATTCGTATGTAATTCTTTAATTTTTTGGTCACCTGTAATTACGATATCAACACCGTTTTTTGAAACATTAATAGATTTCGCTTGCAACAAACGCTGTATCTGCATGGCTTGATCACGCATCTTTTTCAATTCTCCGATTTGTCCAAATGGATTTACCATATAATTTTCACCTCCTCTTTTATTATAACAGATTAATTATTTATTCTAACATCGAATACGTCATGCTGAATTCTTCGCTTTCAACTCTATCTTCACCATCACCGGACTGCCCAATAAATCTTTGCATACTTGTTCTAAATTACCAAGTGTTTTCCCTTCATTCAGCTTGTCTCTATGAAATTGATAACCCGCTTCAATAATCAAATTTTTTCTATCAAAATCCTTGATTTTGCAGCTGCGCAAAACTCCGGCAACCGTATGATTGTACTTTTTCATTTCATTGACAATCGATTGCCAAAATCCCTCTAGCCACTGCGGCGTGATCTCACCTTCCGGCGAAAAATGCAGTAAACTCACTGAGGTTGTTTTAATTTCCGGCTCTGAATCTACTTTTTTATCTGTGACTGCTGCCTCTCCGTATAATGCCTTTACTTTCGCAATAGCACCCAAATGTTTTCGCAAAGAAGCCACGGAAACTCCTGCTTGAGCATCTTTAATCAAAGGCTGTCCGTTCTGATTGTCATCACTTGTTTCATTTTTTTCAACGTCCATTACGCACCAGGAAATAATCGCCAATTCCAAAGGAAATTGCGGAATAACCGCTATTTTTGTTTGTTGATAAGCTTGCGACAATAATTCAGTCAAGATCTGTAATTCAGCAAGATCAAACTTTGGATATGATAAATTGTCATCCTGAGCCGTAGAAACGTCATCCCGAACTTGTTTCGGGATCTTTTCGGAAAGATTCCCGTTTTCACGGGAATGACGTGGAGATTGCTTCGTTTCAACCAGGATGGCAGTTAAAAATAAGTTATGAACTTCTTCTAAAACTTTCTGCAAGAAAAATAGCAAATCAATTTTTTGCTGAACCAAATGTTCAACCACTTGTAAACTAACTTTCGTATCCCGCTTTTGTAAAGCATCTAATAAAGAGTTAACTTCTGTTTGAATTCCGGCTACATGCAGTTTTTCTTCCACCAATTTTTTTGTAATTTCCTGACCGGCTGCGAGTGCGACAACTTCTTCCAATAATTTGGTGGCGTCACGAAATCCTCCTTCCGCCAATCCGGCAATTGTTTCCAGTGCTCCGTCATCGACTTTTAATTTTTCCCCGGCAGAAACGCGTTTGAGAGAACGGACTAATTCCTCCAGTGTCGCCGGTTGAAATGTAATATGAAAACAGCGGGATAAAATAGTTGCCGGAATTTTATGTTGCTCTGTTGTGCATAAAATAAAAATAGCGTGCGCGGGCGGCTCCTCCAGCGTCTTAAGTAAAGCGTTAAAAGCCTCGGTTGTGAGCATGTGGACTTCATCAATAATGTAAACTTTTTTTCTAGCCTGAATGGGTGCCAAATTGATTTTTTCTTTCAGTTCACGGATTTCATCAATTCCTCTATTTGATGCCGCATCAATTTCAATGACATCCAGATTTGAGCCATTGGTTATGGACAAACACTGATCGCACTCATTACACGGCTCAATGCCTGAAGCTGAAGGCTGGAGGCTGGAGGCTGGATTGCCTTTTTTTTCTAAACTCAATTTTCTAGCCTCTAAACTCTTCTCTTTCGCAAAAGCATTTCGCTCGCAATTCACGGATTTGGCGATAATACGAGCTGTAGAAGTTTTCCCCAATCCCTTCGGGCCGGTAAACAAAAACGCGTGTGAATAACTTCCTGCGGAAAGAACAGCTGTTAACTTTTCCCGCACTTCAGAACTGTCAAGATCATTGATTGTTTGTGGGCGATATTTGCGATAAAAAACCATACTAGAGAAATTTTTAATTTCAAATTATTAATTTTTAATCAAATTCTAATATCTAATTTTTTAATTTAAAAATTTAAACATTGAAAATTCAATATAAATTAGAAATTAAGAATTGAAAATTATTAATGGTGTATTCCTAATAAATGCAACAATCCGTGTTTAACCAATTCATCTATTCTATCATCCACCAGCATCTCTTGTTCCGACGCTTCTTGAATCACTCGCGGATATGAAATCACTACATCACCTAAACGCATTACTTCAGGATCTCCCGGCATGGGTGTCTGCTCGCCTTCTGATAATGGAAATGACAAAACATTGGTAGTTTTATCCAAATTTCTGTACTTAAGATTAAGAGCATGCATTTTTCTATCACCGACAATGGCAATTGATACTTCAACCGGTTTTACAATAGCTTGTTCATATAAAACATCGGCTATACTCTTTTTTATACGTTTTCGGTTGACTTTATATCTGCTCTCAACAAAAATGAGTACCTTAATTTTATCCATAGTAATAATTTTCAATTTTCAAAATCCAATTTTCAATCAATGTTCAATGATTCAATTTTCAATAAATTTGAATTTTTTTGAATTTATGACTTGATTGAACCTTGGTACTTGGAATTTGAGATTTAGTACATTCTCTTTCTATTCCGTCTGGCTTCTTCTGCTTTTAATTTCCGTGCCAAGGAAGGTTTGGCGTGGAATTGGCGGCGTCGAAGCTCGGGAATAATTTGCGCTTCCACGACTTTACGCGTGAATTTGCGGATTAAACTGTCATCACTGTCTCCCGGTTGCTTTTTAACATATACCATAAAAAATAACACCTCCTTTAAGATTATAGGGTAACTCATTTTACCTCAAATTAGGTAAAGTGTAAACTATCCAAGTTTATAAAGTTCGTAAAGTTATAATGTTATAAAGCAAATAAACTCTTATACTTTATAAACTTTATGGACATTATGAACTTTATAACTATTTGAGCGGGCCCATGAGGTGAACGTGAAGATGGTCAATGTCCTGGAGTCCTCCGCCATTAATACCGATTCTATACCGATTATCTTTAAGTCCCGACTCACTTATCATCTTTTGTATCACTGAGAACAACCTATTTTGCAATTTTTTATCTTCAAGAAAAATAAATTCCGGAATATGTTTTTTCGGAACAATTAACAAATGCGTCTTGGCAACCGGATGAATATCCGGAAACACAATAAAATCCGAATCTTCGTAGACAAACTTCGCCGGAACCTTTCCATCTCTAATTTTACAAAATAAACAATCCATAAAAATTTCTAATTTTTAATTTCTAATTTTTAACCAATGATTAATGACAAATTTTTTACCTGCCTGCCGACAGGCAGGAATATTAATCATTTAGATTTCATTAAAAATTTAAAATTATAAATTAACTAGATCTTCTTTAGCACTTCAATAATCTGTTGCAAACTCAATTTGGTCGCAATCATTTTCGGGTTTTTCGGTGTTCCATTTAACAACATTTTCTTCCCGATATGCAAATACCACGTTGCGTCCGGATCAATCTTATGTAAATTTTCATAAGCCAAAGTCAAATCCTGTTTCGGATCCGGTTCCAGTGTGGGCCGAAGTTTAATCCTGACATAACCTTTATTTGGATCTTTTCGCAAAACCAAATTATAACCCATTTTTTGCGAAAGTTTAATCACCGTATCGTTCAAAGTTTCAAAACCGATTGATTTTCCCCATCGACTTTCAAATTCTACACCTTTTTCTTTAATTTCCTTTTCCGCCCAAATCCGATTTTCAAATTCATCCACTAAAGCGTTCAGACTTGTAATACCATAATCCATGTACAAATCATCCTGACTCGGTTTAGCCAATTTCAATCCGTCCAAAATTCCAACCAGAGAAAATTCTTGATAATCGGCAAGCGGATCACCCCAAAAAATTTCTCTGAAATGATCTATTTCCACCAAAATCTTTACAATTCTGGAAATCGCTTCTTTATGTTCCTGTGTAAATCCTGACGCTTCATTAGTTGTCATCCCGGACTTGATCCGGGATCCAGCCAAAACACTTCCCTCACTGGATTCCAGCTTTCCCTGGAATGACAAAAAAACATTGCTTTCGCTTTTAACTTTTAACTTTGAACTTTGAACTTGAATATATTCCCAACATCTACTCGCACCGCAAACTGTCTGGTCATTTGTTTGATGATGATCCAACGGCCCCAGTCCAGTATCCACATGCATATATTCATCCTCACCGATTTTTTCAATTGCTTCATCCGTAACCTGTTTTAATTCGTCCTCGATTTGAATTTTATATTTTGAATTTTGAACTCTTTGTCCCGCGGGAACAAATAGCACTTTTGCCTCCTGCCAGCCTGACAAATAGCGTTTAATCAACCAAACCGAACCAATCGCGTCCCAATCAGGAGAAGTATGTGTAATAATGTATTTCATAGTTAGTAGTATATAACTTATCCAACAATTTAACAATTTTTTTCTTCATAATTCATAAATCTTAAATCATATATCGAGTTTTTGCTTGACAAAACTTCCCATTTCCCCGATCATGAATAATGATGGCAAATACAAAACTTTCCCCTCAACAACAAGCAAAACTTAAAAAGGTAATGGCAATTCCGACAAGAAATATAGCACCCGCTCCGCAAACGGCTTATCAAGCTCCCACATTAAATGTTCCAACGTCACCTTCCCCAATAAAAGTAAATGTTGATGTACTGTCTAAAAAAGCAACAACTTTTGCCCCAACCGTCACCACAGTGGTCGGCTCGGCCAAAGCAAGCGTTGTAAAAAAATCAAATCCGATTTTACCGCTATTATTTTTAATTATAGGAATTATTTTATTGGGGGCCTATGCGTTTTTCTGGTTAAAATTCTTCAACATCCACTTATTTGGACTTTAATTTATTAATTATTTCTTCAATTGTTAATAGTTCTGTTTCTTTTGCAGAGCGTTTTTTCCACTCAACTTTATCTCCCGATTTCAAACTGACTACCAAACGTACCGGTACACCTAGCAAATCCGCATCGGCAAACTTCTCGCCGGGTCCAACATTTTCCCGATCATCGTACAAGACCTCAATGCCTGCTTTTTGTAATGAGTCATAAACTTTTTCAACTTGCTTCTTCACTGTTTCATTTTCCAAATTTAACCCAATTAGATGCACATGATACGGCGCAACCGCCTCCGGCCAAATAATCCCTTTATCATCATGAAATATTTCAACCAATACTCCTATTAATCTTGTGATACCTATTCCATATGCGCCAAACCAAGCATATTGTTTACCTCCTGAACTATCCGTAAAAGAAACATCCATTTTTTTACTATACTCAACACCATATCTAAAAATATTTCCTACTTCAATTGCATTTTTGCTTTCAATTTCCGGATCTTTTAATTCTTCTTCTGTCATGATCTCTTTATTCTTCCAATATTCCCATCCTTTCTTAAAATAAATCGTATCCTCTCCCGCCTCACTGCGAACCTGAAACTCATGTGTATGAGCATCGGTAAATACGCCCCCTGCTGCCTCAACAACTACAGCGTCTAAATTTAAGCGTTTAAATATTTTTAAATAAGCATCTTTAACTTTCCAATAATAATTATTCATCTCCTGCTCGTTTGTATGCAGACTATATAAATCCTTCATTAAAAATTCGCGACCTCTCAAAATCCCGGATTTTACTCGCAATTCACTTCTAAACTTAGTCGACATGTGATAAAGAAGTAACGGAAGGTCACGATAGGTTTTTAAATGCTTTCTCGCTACATCAAGAAAAATCTCTTCATGCGTAAACGAAAGTACATATTCTTTGTCACCTTTTTTTAGTTTATACATTACTTCATCTGCCTTATCCCATCTCCCGGTTTCATTCCAAATTTCTTTCGGATGCAGAAGCGGCATTAACATTTCCGCTGCTCCTGTAGCATTCATCTCTTCACGGATAATATTTTCAATTTTCCGCTCAACAATTCTTCCCAAAGGCAACAATGTATACGATCCGGCCATGAGTTTGTCTATAAATCCTCCACGAAGTAAATATTTCGCATTAATCGCCACTTCATCTTTCGGAGCTTCTTTCACAGTCTTAGGGAAATATTGTGAATATCTCATATCCTGAGTATATCATGAAGCTGAAGAATTTGGTATAATTGATGCTTATGTCAACAGAAGCCACAGATTGTTTTTATGAAGATGGAGAAATGGGAATAGCACAACTTGATGGAACTAAGCTTTCGACTTATGAAGCTAGACGCATTCTAAAATCTCTACTACATAATGATCATCATGTCATGCTTTATAATAATCCAGAACAAGATGACTCTGGCTACAGTATTAATGATCAGTTAAGTGATGCACGTTTTCCGACACCTGACCATCCTTTAAGACAACAAGCTACCTTTATTCATAAGATGGTTCCCCTTTTTAAAAAGGCACGACAAATTGATATTTGGGAAGCACCTATTCCAAAAGTTTCGATTACAAACCCTGATGAATTTGAGACAAGTATTCTAGAAAACCACACAAGAGACAATCCTACAATTAATATTCAAACACAAAAGAGAGGTAAGATCAAAAGTATTGGTCGATTTGTCTTAAAAGATGGCCGTGAAAAAACAGTTTTTAAAAATAGAAAGTTTAAACCTTTTTGAAAATTTAGCCTTTACTTTGCTTTACTTCATGACCTCCGAATTCTCTACGCAAAGCTGCAACCATTTTCGCGGCAAATGAATTTTGAATTATTTTATCGGTTTGTGATTGCTTTCTAAACTCTAAAGACTTTTTAATAATTGGCACGGGTACTTTTTCTTTTTCCGCTTCTTCAATTGTCCACTGCGCTTCTCCCGTGGCATTAACTACACCGACAATGTCGGACAATTTTTTATCTTTTTCCAAAGCGTCCTTAGCCCGATCAATAAGAAAACTGGAAATAATTGTCCCTTTCTGCCAGACTTTCGTAACTTCCAATAAATCAAAATTATATTTCGATTTTTCTAAAACTCCAAAGCCTTCACCAATCGCTTGCATCATCCCGTATTCTATGCCGTTATGTACCATTTTCGCGAAATGCCCGGCTCCGCCGCTTCCTAGATATGCATGACTTCCGTTTGGTTTGACCAAACTGTCAAGAATGGGTTTGATGTAGTCGTATGCACTCTTGTCTCCGCCTATCATCAACGGATAACCGTTCTTTTCCGCCAAAATCCCACCCGAAACTCCAATTCCCAAAAAGAACATATTTTGTGTTCTAAAATCATTATATCTTCTTTCAGTGTCTAAGTAATGAGCATTGCCTCCATCTATAATAATGTCGCCCTTTTTCGTATATTTTCTAACTTCATCCAATATTTCATCCGTCGGCTTCCCCGCCGGCAGCATCAACCAAATTATTCGAGGTTTATCTAAACTTTTCACTAATTCTTCAACCGTCTTTGCAATAATTAAATTATTACAATTTTTTTTGGATTTTGTATCTTGGAGTTTGGATTTTAGTTCTTCTGCAGAAGAACGTGAACGATTCCACACCACTACATCATGTCCTTCTAAAAGAAGTTTCTCCGCAATTCTACTTCCCATCTTACCCAATCCGATTATTCCTATTTTCATAAATAACTAAAAAGTTGTCATGCCGAACTTGTTTCGGCATCTTCTAAATAATTGTTGAATATAAATCCTTAAAATCTGGATTTATTGTTTTAATAAGATTAATTTTCCAAGGCCTATGCCAATTTTTTAATTGCTTTTCACGCTTAATAGCTTCTTCAATACTCTCAACATTTTCATAATATATAAGCTCATGTAAATGATACTTCTTTGTAAAACCCTCAATAAGATCTGTTTTGTGCTCGTTTACTCTTCTTATTATATTATTGGTTACGCCTATATAGAATGTCGTATGAGTAAAATTTGACATTATATAAATATAATAACCTTTCATAAAAGATCCTGAAACAAGTTCAGGATGACAAAAGTTTGGTTCAGGATGACAAAAGCATTATCTAAATCCACTTTCGCCCGTCTTTTTCGATCAATTCGTCTGCTTCTTTTGGCCCTTTCGATCCGTCTTTATAGAGATACAGTGGTACTGCAGCATCCTTCCAACCGTCAAGAATTTTTGTAATAAATTCCCAGGAACTAAATAACTCATCTGAACGATTAAAAAGCATTTGATCGCCGGAAAAAATATCCATTAGAACTTTTTCATATGCATCGCTAATCCGATGTTCTATATGTTCTTTATAAGCAAATTTCATATCAATTGTCTCCAAAGACAACTTCGAACCCGGAGTTTTGGCAATTACTTGAATTCGAATTCCTTCATCCGGCTGGATACGAAACGTAATCACATTTCCGACTTCCGGACAACCGTATTCTTTAAATAAAATGTGACAGGTTTGTTTAAAAACTACCGAAATTTCCATCATTTCCTTAGGCATTTTTTTAGCCGCACGAAGATAAAACGGCACATATTTAAACCTGGGAGAATCAAGAAATAATTTCATTGCAACATAAGTTTCAGTTTTGGAATGCGGATCAACATCTTTTTCTTGAGTATAACTTTTATATTGCCCACGAACTGTATTTTCCAAAACATTTTTCGGTTCAATGCAAATAAGTGATTTAATCGCTGCTGCCCTGACGTCTCTAATCGCTTCTTTTTCAAAACTTCTCGGCTGCTCCATCACAATGGCTGATAATAATTGCATCAAATGATTCTGTCCGACATCGCGCAAAATTCCGACTCCGTCAAAAAATTTTCCTCTTCTGCCTACCCCTTCCTTCTCCATCCAGGTAATTTGCACATGATCAATATATTCATTTTTCCAAATCGGCTCAAAAACACTGTTGGCAAAACGAAAAGCCAAAAGATTTTGCACTGTTTCTTTCTCCAAATAATGATCGACACGGAAAATCTGTTTTTCCTCAAAGATTTCCGCCAACTTTTTATCCAGCATTTGAGCCGTCTCCACATCTTTACCGAACGGTTTTTCAATGGCAATTCGCGTCCACTTGCTTGAACCTTGACCGCATCCCTCGGCTAATTCCGTACTATCCAAAAAGGTAAGAATCGGTAAGTAATGATCCGGCGGAGTTGCCAAATAAAACACGCGGGTTATGCATGCTCCAATTTCATCATCAAACGCTTTCAATTTAGGAATCAATTCTTTGTATCCTGTTTCTTCATTAAAATTTCCCGCTTGATAATAAATGTGTCGAACAAATTGCTCCCATTGTTTTTTGTCTTTTATCTTCCCATTTTTAGTCATTACTTCAGCTAAATAATTTCTAAAATCTTCATCGGAAAAATCACGCCGGGAAAAACCGACGATATAAAATTGATTACCAATTTGTTTTTTTTGGAAAAGTGAAAAAAGCGCTGGAAATAATTTGTTTTGAGCTAAATCACCTGTGGCGCCAAAAATAGTTAAAACAAATGTCCCGTAAAGTGGGTTCTGAATATCGGACATAAAGTAATTATAGCCATGAATGGACTAAAAGGAAAGCCTTGCATATATAATTTTCAATTTACAATTCTCAATTTTCAATCAATGATCAATGTTTAAATATTTAAAATTCCTTTTCGTGCTTGCACGAAACGCAGCAGCGAAGGTTGTCATTCCCGATCTAATCGGGAATCCAATTACCACAGAAGATATTGTGTAGATTTGTAGTTTGAATTGGATCCCCACTTGCATAGGGATGACTAGTGCAAGAGAGCTTTGGTACTTTCTCGACAGAAAGTACATTAAAAAAATACATTTTAATAATTTAATTATTTATTTCTTGATCTGTGATTAAAATCGTTTTCTGCGCGATTTCCGGACGCAAATAAAATCTCGCCGGAATTTCTTCTTCCGTTCCTTCTGCAAACATTGCCTGCAAAGCTTTTTTCTTATCTTCTCCAAATACTAAAACAATAAATACATCCAACATGGATAAACCCAAAAACGTCATGGTAATACGCTTACCATATTTACCTGACGTGTCATCGTAAGACATAACCATTTCTGTACTAAATTGTTCTAAGTCCGCCTCGGATCGACTTCCGAGTCGAGACGGGTTCTTAGTCCTAAGTTCTAAGTTGCCAGCGGCGGGCACACCGGCAGTATGTCCGTCATTGCCTATCCCCAAAATCCCTACACTTTTCGGATAATGAGCAAATAGTCCCCTAATCGTTTGGTCATAGCGTTCAGCAGACTCATTTAATTCGTCATCCTGAAATTTTTTCAGGATCTGTTTACCTTGAGAAGATTCCGAAATAAATTCGGAATGACGATTTTGCAAAATCGGATAAAAATTAACACCATGCAATTCCAGATTTCGCAATAATTTTGTTTGTTTTATCATCAATTCATTACTATTTGCATGTAATTTCTCAGCAAACCGTTCATCAATCATTGCCACCGCACCGGGTGTAATAACTTCTGAATTTGCCTGAGAAAAATTTTGAGCAAGTTGTTCATACAAATCCTTGGGAGTCTTCCCGCCGGAAAGATACATTACTGTTTTTCGATCTAATAATTGTAAAAGAATTTGAAAAGCAATATTTGTTCCCTGCTGTTGATTTGCAGCAGAAACAAAAAATAAACCATTATAATTTTTAAAAGATATTTGTTTTGAAGTGAGCAGCTTTTTTAAATCCATATTTACTAATTCATAATAATAAAGCAAAGTGTTTCATTTTCGCAGGACGGAAGGCGAAGAGCTCTCAACAACAATACAAATAAGCTCAACTCTATATAACATTCAAAAGCAATGATAAAACTTATAAGTTAAGTCCGGGTCCAAGAAAATGGAATACTTGCGACATCTTTTTTTACTTAAAGAACTGTCCAATATCTTTAATCGTAATAAGGAGAATTAATAACAATAATACCGCCATACCCACTGCGTGTGCGTAGCTTTCAAATTTCTGATTTACTTTTCTACGGGTTACCATTTCAAAAAGTATAAAGAAAAATCTTCCCCCGTCGAGAGCCGGAATCGGCAAAATATTGAAGATCGCCAGAGAAATTGATAATGTACCGGCCAAATTAAGAATCTCCAAAATTCGCTCTTTTATATCCGGAATATGCACAATTGTTCCGACAATCGAATAAATCCCAACCGGACCTGCCAAACCCTGACTCACCGGAGCAGCCGAATGTTGTTGAAAAGAAATAGCAACTAACTTCGCCATAATGGCAAAGTTATAACCCATCAAATTAATCGGATGCGTAATTCCGGAGAAAAATTTCTGCAGCGGAGTGTGGTAATCCAAAATCACCGTATCAGCGGAGAAAAAGGCAATTCCGACAGCTCCTTGATTCTTCGGAGGGTTAACGCGAGGTATAAGCGTTGCTGTGTGTGATTGATTAGTGGTCGGATCTTTCCAAGTAATTGACATTGGCTTACCCAAATGAGAATTTATAATTCCCTTGATATCGTTGGCGTTTACCTTTGAATTACCATCTAATTTAACTAATATCTCCCCCGGTGTGACTCCGGCTTTGGCAGCCGGTGAATTTTTGGCTACATCACTGATTACAACCTGAGACGTAATAGTTTGATCCACACCAATGAAATTATATTGCCCCAGCAACGGTAATTCGGTCTTAAAACCGGAGATAAACATGAAAATGTAATAAATTACAATTGCTAAAAGCGTATTCATGATTACTCCGGCAACCACCACTAAAGCACGCTGTCCGGCAGATCTTGCGTAAAAAGCTCGTCCTTCGTCCGAACTTTTCACTTTTAACTTTTCACTTTTAACTTGTACCCGCCCGCTGCCTGCTTCATCTTCACCGTATAATCTGACAAATCCGCCGATAGGCAGCCAATTGATAGAATAAATCGTTTCGCCTCTTTTTATGCCAAAAGCTCTGGGAGGTAAACCAAATCCGAATTCCTCAACCTTAATGCCAAGTTTTTTCGCAGTAAAATAATGTCCGGCTTCGTGGATGATAACTAAAACGGATAATAAGATTATGAAAGAAATCGCGGTAAGGATCATTAGACTTTCATTATAACATAGGTTATAAGAAATGGGTTATGGGAAATAAGTTTCTATCAACAAATTAAAAACTCTGAAGCTATTAATTCTTAATTTCTAATGACTCAATTTTAAAAATTAAAACATGTAGATATCCACGGCTAAAGCCGTGGCACTTGGGATACTATTTCAAACCCAACTTCAGTTGGGTTTGCCCTGAATCCTGTTTGCCTTGCCAGCGTACATAGTCTTTTATTACTTTCTCATTTGCTCCTACTGTTGATAA
>DATKGO010000060.1:0-4563 GCA_035510695.1 Patescibacteria group bacterium
GGGATAAAACCAAAACATTTTTCCCAACCCTAGCATCATTTTTACAAGAAGGGTTACAAAAGAAATATCCGCGTTACAAGAATATTCCCACCTTCGATACCTAAATCCCTACATCTTATTGGAAACTCGTGGACGGTTACATTTTGTTATCTTGACAAATAACTTCCACAGTTCTATATTTAATTCATCATGAATAGCAGAGTTGATTTTTACAATAATTATTCGCCTTTCGCAACCTTCCATATTTAATAGGGAGGTTATTGTATTGGAATTAATTACCTCCCGATGGGAGGTTTTTTATTGGAGACAAATATGTTTAAAATACAAAAATTAGATTTTTTAATATCATTTTATATAACTTGCGTAGTAATATCAGAATTGATGGGAGCAAAAACGTTTCCGATAGTTGCTATTGGCTCGTTTCAATTGAATGCCCCTGTAGCAATTTTTGTACTTCCTTTTATCTACGCTGCCAATGACATAATAGTTGAAGTTTTTGGAAAAGCTAAAGCCCAAAGCGTCGTTCGCTCAAGTTTGTTTATGATTTTCTTTCTTCTAATTTTTTCTCTTCTCGCCACTTATTTACCTTCAAGTACTCCGTTTTTATCAAATGAGAAAGCATATAATACGATTTTTGGTATTTCGATCAGAATTTCAGCCGCCAGTTTGATCGCATTTGCTATCGGTGAATTTTCCGATGTATATATCTTTTCTAAATTGCGGGAACGTTTAGGAAAGAAACGTTTATGGCTGCGGACAAATGTCTCAAATTTTATCAGTGAGTTTTTCGATGCAGCTCTATTTATAACACTCGCGTTTTATGTCTTCGATATGTCAATTGGAAGTAATGTCAGTTTTATTGCGGGAATTGCTTTGCCATATTGGTTATTACGCTGCGTTATGTCGATTATTGAAACGCCATTGGTATATTTGGGTGTTAAGTGGTTGCGTCAATAGTTTAGTACTTGAAAGACGAGGCAAGACGTAATATACTCACAATTAATTATGAATGATATGAAAAATTTACAAAACAACGATTCGGAAATATTTGATTTAATAAAAGCCGAAGGAGAACGGCAAAAAAATGTTTTGGAAATGATTCCTTCGGAAAATTATGTTTCCCCATCAGTTCTGGACGCACTGGGATCGGTATTAACTAATAAATATTCGGAAGGTTATCCGAAAAAAAGATATTATCAAGGGAATGCGGTTGCCGATCAAGTGGAAATTGTCGCGCAGGAACGGGCAAAAACCGTCTTTGATGTTCCATACGTTAATGTCCAGCCGTTATCAGGGTCTCCGGCAAATTTAGCCGTCTACGTGGCACTTCTGGAACCGTTGAAAGATAAAATCATGGGATTATCTTTGGCTTTTGGCGGACATTTGACGCACGGCCAGCCCCAATCGGCAACCGGAAGATTTTTTAAATCAGTGCAATATACATTGGGGGAAGA
Source organism: Patescibacteria group bacterium (assembly GCA_035510695.1). GTDB lineage: Bacteria > Patescibacteriota > Microgenomatia > Levybacterales > UBA12049 > DAIDHK01. The sequence goes on from DATKGO010000060.1 coordinate 1,455, forward strand.
CAGCAGATTGGATTATGACGCGATTGAAGCAATGGCGATACGAGAGAAACCAAAAATTATTGTTTGCGGATTTACAGCATATCCGCGGGTTTTTGATTTTAAGCGCTTCGCACAAATTGCCGATAAAGTTGACGCATATTTAATGGCGGATATTTCTCATGTCGCCGGATTGGTGGCAGCTGGAGTTCATCCATCGCCGGTGAAATACGCGCATATCGTGACGACTACCATTCATAAAACATTGCGCGGTCCGCGAGGAGCGATGATTATGGTAACCGAGAGAGGTTTGAAGAAAAATAAGGATTTGCCCAAACTCATTGACATGGCAATTATTCCCGGACTGCAAGGAGGTCCGCATGATAATCAAACAGCTGCGATTGCCGTTGCTCTAAAAGAAGCGAGTGAGCCGGAATTTAAAAAGTATTGTGTGCAGATAGTTTTAAATGCCAAAAAATTAGCCGATGAATTGCGAAAATATAAATTTAATATTGTCAGCGGTGGAACGGATAATCATTTGTTATTGATCGATTTGACGAATAAAAAAGTGAATGGCGCAGTGGCGGCTTTGGCTTTGGAACAAGCGGGGATTATCGTGAATAAAAACGGTGTACCGTTTGATAAAATGCCGCCTTTCTATCCATCGGGAATTCGTTTGGGAACGCCGGCGATTACGACCAGGGGTATGAAAGAACGGGACATGGCACAAATTGCCAAATGGATTGACGCGGCGATTAAAGAAACTAAGGGAATGAAAATTCCTTTGGAAAATAAAGTAATAAGAAAAACGTTAATGCAGACTTATCAGAAGAAAATTATGAAAAGCCGCAATTTACATAAAATCGCTAAGGAAGTACAAAAGTTTTGTTCTCATTATCCTCTGTTTGCGGTTTGAATTTATTTATTGTATAATAGCTTCATTACTCACATCTGACTGATGTCCTTGCTTTAGAATGTCAGATGGCGGAAGCTTGAAAAGATCCTGAAACAAGTTCAGGATGACGGATTCAAGTAAAGGGCACAAATATATGCGTACAATTACTCTTGAAGAATTATTAGAAGCCGGAGCACATTTCGGCCATCAAGTTACTAGACAAAATCCCAAAGCTCGGGAATATATTTTCGAAGAGCGGGATGGAATTCACATTATTGATTTAGCCAAAACCAAACAAGGTTTAGACGATGCTGCGGTGTTTGTGAAACAACTCGCCAGTAAACCGGGCGCCACGATGATTATTTTAGGCTCAAAAAGACAAGCTCAAGGCATTGTCCGCGAAGAAGTTGAAAGAGCCAAGCAAGAACAGGCAGACGGTTTATATTCGGTAACCAATCGTTGGATTGGCGGTATTTTAACCAATTTTACGGAAGTCTCCAAAAATTTCAGACGACTCAAGCAATTAACCTCAGATCTAGAGAGCAAAGAAAAACGATCTCAATTTACTAAAAAGGAAATTTCGCTTTGGGAAAGAGAAAGGCAAAAATTATTGGTTTTTTACGGCGGAATTTTTGAAATGACCAAATTGCCTGATGCTGTTTTTATAGTTGATACACATTTGGAAAAATTGGCAGTAGCGGAAGCCTTGGCAACGAGAATTACCACGGTTGGCATTACTGATACCAATGCCGATCCGACTTTAATTAATTATCCAATTCCGGCTAATGATGACGCTGTGGGATCGGTAAAATTAATTGTTCATCAAATTGTTGACGCCTGGTGCGAAGGAGCGCAGGTCGCGAAGCGAGCAAATGATGTTAAAGAAGAGGTAAAAGTTGTGGACGCGAGCAAAGAGCAAGGAGCAAAGAAAGAAGAACAAAAAAAAGAGACTAAGGCACTAGAGATAAAGGTTGCGAAAAAGAAAACTCCAGTTAAAAAAGGAGAAGCAAAATAGTTATTTATGGCACAAGCAGATATCGCATTACTCAAAAAACTTCGAGCTGAAACCGGTGCATCCATCATAGATTGTCGTGTATCACTTGAAGAGACTAATAATGACTCCGCCAAGGCAAAAGAGTGGTTGAAAAAACGTGGTTTGGAAAAGGCTGAAAAAAAATCTGATCGAGCCACGTCGCAAGGAATGATTGAAGCATATATTCACAATGGCCGCATTGGCGTTTTGGTGGAACTTTTGTGTGAAACTGATTTCGTAGCTAAAACAGATGACTTCAAAAAATTGGCGAAAGAAATTGCTATGCAAGTTTCAGCGATGGATCCTAAAGATGTTAAAGAGCTTTTAAAGCAGGAATATATTCGTGATGCTTCCCAAACTATGGAACAAGTGATTAAGAGTGTGATAGGGAAATTGGGGGAAAATATTACGATAAAGAGATTTGAGAGATTAGAAATAGGAAAAGAGAAATAAAAATTTATGCAATCTGATGTTATTGCCCGTACCCGCCAGCAACTCCAAAAAGTCCTCGATTTAATTAAGAACGATATTGCTACTTTGCGCACCGGACGTGCGACACCGGCAATTGTCGAAAATATTGTGGTGAAAGTTTATGGTGGTTCAACTCAAATGCGGATTATGGAGTTGGCTACTATTGCAGCCACAGACACTCAAACTTTGGTAATTACGCCTTTTGATGCCAGCATCATTCAAGAAATGGCTAAGGGTATTCAGGATGCCAATGTGGGACTAAATCCGGTGGTTGATAGTCAGTACATTCGTATTTCGATTCCACCATTATCCGCAGACCGTAGGCAGGAATTAATTAAAGCTATGAAACAGAAATTGGAAAACGGTAAGGTTATGGTTCGTCAGGTTCGGCATGAAGGGATGGATGGAATTAAAAAAGAGCATGATAATAAAACAATTACTGATGATGAACAAACGAGACTGGAGAAAGATTTACAAAAAATTATTGACGATGGAATTGAAATGATTGAAGGAATGGGAAAGAAAAAAGAAGAAGAACTCCTAGCTATTTGAGCTATGCAATTTTAAATTTAAAATTTGAAATTTTTAATGAAATCTAAAGCACCGCGTCAGCGGTAGAGATCCACGCCTTTAGGCGTGGGTGAATAAAGTGCGGAGGCGGTATAATAGATGGGATGGAATATACACACTCAGGGCACGGGGTATACTATGCGCAATACCACATATGCTGGTGC
>DATKGO010000061.1:0-13006 GCA_035510695.1 Patescibacteria group bacterium
CTTGGCTTTAAACGCCGGCGGAAAGGTTTTTTTAATTGTCATATTCTGATCCATAATTAGTGTATCACTTTCCTGAAATACTAACCCCATAATACGGAGAGTTGTTTCAGTTTTTGTGTCTTAATTTACGGTACCATCATAACCCCACCCATTAATGTAGAATTGGCCCCCGTTTCTATTGTTAAGGCTAATTCCGTTTTTAACTTGTTGATGCCATTCTACATTGCCGGCTTCATCAGTCGTCCCGCTATCTGTACAGTGCCCTTGTGCATTTAATTGATAGAGCCCGAATGCTCCGATTCCACCACAACCGTTGGTGGTGGAAGTAGAATTTGGGTTATAAGCATTAGGCCCACCCGCTGATGCAGATTCTGTATTATAAATTGTCTTCCATTGAGCAAAGTTTCCCGGGTCGTTGGCTTTAATTTCTCCTACCCAGCGATCGTATGTGAAATTACAATCGGGATCTCCGAAATTACCAAAGGGATTAGCGATTGTGTCCGAAGCATCCTTCAGTGTATATTTGCCGCCGCAGGTTGGATCGCTTGAGGGGGTGCCGCCGTTGGTTGTGGTCGTTGGCGCAGTCGTTGGAGCCGGTAAATCCGTCACGTTGGCGGTGGCGATGTCGTAGATTTGTTGATTGTTGTAAGAAGCAGCGGGGATTACCGAAAAAGACAATGAGGTAGTTGAATTGGCAGAAACATTTTTCAGATCCCAGGTTATGGTTTTTGAAGCGGCATCATCATTATACATGCCATCGTTTGAGATATTATTTGGGTTGGATTTTGGAGTGAAGCTTAATGCGTCCGAAACACTTATCTCCTGCTCGGGATTTGAGCCAACTTCAACTTTTATGGTATAGGATATTGGCTGTCCGACTGAAACAGTGTTATTAGTTGTTCCATCATCTTTAACAAGCTGCACATTGTCCTGTGATGGTGAGGGAGTAGTTTCTTGGTTGCCTGAATTGTCAGAAGTTCCATTATTACTCCAATTAATCCCACTTCCATTTCCGCTCCCTGTAATAATTATTACAAAGAAAATAACTACAATCATTGCTACCACGGACCAAAATATCGGGCTGCGAAACAGCCAGGTGGGAACACTACGGCGCCTTTTTCTTTGCTGTTGCGGGGCGGGAGATGAACTGCCGGGTGGGTTGTTGTCATTATTGTCAGGATTATTAGTATTTTCTTCTTGTGTTGGTTCTTCCTCTGATTCGTCTTCTTCGGAAGGCGGAAATTCTTCCTCGTCAGGTTCTGCGACATTATCATTATTATTTGGAAGACCGGGACTGGTGGTGGGGGGAGCAGCATTGATTTCCGGTTCTTCTTCTCCCCGCGGCGGAACTATCTTTAAGTTGGGCTCTTCATTTACTTGATGATTAAGAGTCGGGGCGTTGGCGCCGGAAAGCGTATTGTCAGGATGGTTTTCGCTATTAAACGATGCGGCATGTTGTTGCGGAGAATAACCTTCGGATTGTATCGGTCTAAGATAGGGAGTACGCGTTGAGGAGAATTGATCGGAGGTTGATTTATTTATTGGCTGATAAGTATTTCGTGAAGAAGTCGGTTCGGATTCTTCTTCGGCTTCAAATTCATCCGGAAAATCCTGCGGATGGTTGGTTATATAGCGTGAGGCCTCGGGACTAAATTTTTGGCTTTTAATTTCCTTTTGAAGTTTTAAAAGATGTTCTTGCAGCGCTCTTTTTCCCAGAGAATCAGGCATAGTTCTAATTTTGTTTATTAATTTTTGTATCACAACAATATCGGTCAAGTGCCCTTTATCCGGTTGGGAAAGTGATTTTGTCGAATTAGCTGAAGCCAACTGAGACTTCGCTTCTTTTCTCAACTGCGCAATTATTTCATCAGTTTGTGCTTTTATACCTGTGTTTGAGTTTGTAAAAGTATTATTTTTTGTCGAATTTGCAGTTAATTTATCAAAGGGTAGAACACGTGTTGAAGCTGATTTGGTTGTGAACTCTTTTTTTGTTTCAGGAGTTTCAGGAATTGTGGCTTGCTCTATAGGGGAACCGTTGTTTTTTAATAGAGTTGGAATTGTTCCCAAAGTTATTGTTGAAGAAAAGGGGGTGGGAATTTGCGAAGAGTCTTCGCTTGTTGATTCAGTAAGTGGTTGAGACTGAAGGTTTTTATCTCGTCGAAAGTTATCTAATTGAATAGGCTCTTTCACTTCGGCTTCTGTAGTTGGCGCAATCTGTGCGTTTGTTCCTCTAATAATTCGTGGTTGGAAGGGGAGAATTTTATTCGTTTGTTCGGTTGCTTCTGTCGCATTTTGGGCAAAGACAGACTGTCTCTCCTCTGGTTGTTGGTGATTAACTGGATTTGTAACTGCCGGAACTAAGGCATCTAACCTATTTAAATTTAAAGGATTTAACGGGGGAGCTTCTTTTACTTGCGGAGAAGTTGTTTGTTGATCTTCGGAATTAGTTTGGGGTGCGGTTGTATCAACGTTTTGTTTTTCAGGCAGTGTCACGGAGGCGTTTTCAGAGGTTACAGTTTTTTTCTCTTCATTTTTGTTTTCTTCTTGTTCTGCCAGATTGGTTTCCGCAGGATTTTTTGTTGGGTTTGGCGTAAGAGTTAATCTAATAGTTCCGGGGGTCAGAATATTACTGCCGGTTGCAATTTGGTGGAGAAAGCTGCGTAAGGCAACGATATCCTGCAATCTTTGGTCATTTCTTAATAATTGGATAAACGGATCAAGGTTAGCAAAAAGAAGCGTGTCATTTGCTAATTGGTCTTTGCTGACAGGAGTTTCCTTATTTAATCTAACGATGTCCTGCCAGGCCGACTTAAATTCATGCATGCCGCCAACCTCATTTAATCCGTTAAGAAATGTTTGTTTATCTTTAAGCGCTGATAGAGGAAGAATTGACTCTCTTCCACTTTGAAACATTCTTTGTATTCTTGACAATGAAGCATTGAGTGTTTGCTCTGCACTAAAGACATTGTGTGGGTTTGGTTTTTGTGTCGAACGTCGGGCAGACCTATCCATACTTTCATTGTAGTATAAAAGCGAAGAGATGTTTAGCGGGGAATGAATTTTTACTTAGTGGTAGGCGGGGCAAAGAGACTCATTAGGGGAGCCGTGATTGGTTGAGGAGGCGTTGGTGCAGATTTAATAGTCGGGATGGGGTTGTCGCTGTTTTGCGGCGGTATTGGCATTGATTGGATTTCTGTTGGTTTGGTAGGTATAGATAATGGCGTAGATTGCATGGGTATCTGTGAAGTTGGCGAAGCGGGAGCTGTCAGGGGTGGTTGTATCGATTGAGGCTGATCTGTTTGTTGTCTTTGTAATAGTTCCGCCGGGTTGGAGGTAATAATATCATTCTCAAACGGTGCCGCGGTTATTTTAATTGCTACATGGTTTTGTCCGGCAAAAAATAGACCTTCGCCGATTTCGGCTGTGATCAATAATTCTTTTTCGCCTTCGGTTAAGTAAAAGGTTTTAGAAACCAAATCAACTTCGGCTGTACCTTGTTTAAGTAAAATTTGAATTGAAGAGTTCGTTAAAACAGCTTTTCCATAATCGGTTGAAAGGAAATCTTCCACGTCTTGCGTAGAAGTAGTCATACCTAAATAATATTTGCGTGCACGTTTGGCAATCGAATAGACAAAGGAAGCGGAATCCGGATATTTCATCATGTACCAAGCTTCATCCAAAACCAAAATTCGCTTTTTCAAAGTCTTTTTTACCCTTGTCCAAACATAATCCAAGACTATATGCATGGCAATTGGTCTTAGTTCGTCGTCCAGTTGTTTTAGATCAAAAACAGTTAAAGAATTTTTTATATCCAGATTTGATTTTTGGTTAAAAATACCGGCAGCGCTGCCTTTGATAAATTTTTCCAAGCGAAAAGCTAATTCTTTGGCGGCCGGGCTTTCATAGCCTAAAAGAATTTTGTATAAATCTTCCATGATGGGCGGTTCGTTTTTTTGTGTCGTCGGGTCGGGAGTAATACCTTTTCCTTGATATGTCTCAACCAGGGCTTTGTCTAAGATTGCGTCATGCTCCGCGTCCATGTCTCCCATAATGATTTTCAGTAAACCGTGCAGAGAAAGAATTTTCAAACCCAATTCATTTTCTTCCGCGTTATATAACTCGGAAAGATCAAACGGATTTATTTTTACCGGAGCATTAGCAGAAAAAGAAATAACTTCGCCTCCTAAGGCATTGGCTAATGTGGGGTATTCTCCTTCCGGATCAATAACGATAATTTCCGAACCAAGCATAAATTGTCGCATGATTTCCAATTTAATCGCGTACGATTTTCCGGCTCCGGATTTACCCAATACGACCTCATTGGCGTTTTCCAACGAAAAACGGTCAAAAATTATTAGTGATCCGTTTTGCCGATTTAAACCATAAAGTACGCCTTTGTTTTGTGTGAGAATTGATGAGGTAAAAGGAAAAGTCGAGGCAAGCGAAGTCGTGTCCATATTGCGGTTGATTCCCAATCTGTCTTGCGCGATCGGCAAAGTAGTTTTAAAACCCTCTTCCATTTGCAAGGTAGCGGATTTAACAGAGAGAAGAATAGAAGAAAGTGTGGTTTTTAATTCTTTTATTGTTTCATCCAATTCTCCCAGATTTTCGGCGGAAATTGTGATATAAAAGCCAAATTGGAAAAATCTTTCCATGCCTTTAGCCAATTCTTCCTGCAATCCCAATGCGTCTTCCAGTGCTGCCTGGACAACCGGATCAGCCGGTTTACCGCTTTCAACATCGGAAGCAATTGTTGCCTCCATCTCTGCGATTTTTCGTTTTAAATTATTTAAAACATCACCACCTGATGTCGGATAACAGAACATGGCAATATCAAGCGTATGGTTAAAATCAATTAAAGGTTCCAGCCAATTGGTGGAAACGAAACGCGGATAACCTACGACAAAAAGCGTAGAGTAAAACATGTCTCCGACTCTGATATATTTAAAGTCAACTTCAATTGACGAAGGCGCGATAACATCGGTCAGAGAGACCATGCCTTTTTGTAGCTGTTGTATCGCTTTATTGGTTTTTGTTTTCGTCGAAGAAGTTTTTGCTGCGTTTGTCACAGGTTGACCGTTTTTTGAAATTATGTTTGTATTAACTTTTTTTTTGCCAAATAATGCCATATTTTTATTGAGTTTGTGTTTGAATTACCGGCGTAGCGATATCGGCGATAACCTGATTGGGTTCAATACTGTCATTGTTGAAAATATCATAAAATAGTTTAATCAACTCTTCCCGCTCCAGCAGTTTGGTTGAGGCGGCAATTTGACTGAGCTGCCCGTGAATTGATTCGGCTTTTGAAAGCAGAGTCTTTTGTGCCGACTGAATAAACACATTTCTTTGGCTGCCTTTGCCGGGGGCAACTGCCGCAAGGCCGCCTTCAAGCGAGGAATAGGAAATAATTATATAAAACTGTTTATTTAAAACGGTATTTACCGTAACCATTTCTTCCACGAATGCCTTGTATTGTTCTATTTGTTGTTTAAGCTTCGGGTTGAGCGTTAAACGCTCCGCATTATCCAGCTGTTGCATGTATTCTGTTACATCGACTCTTTTGTTGCGTACGAGCACCTGAATTGGGAAAGATAAAGAATTAAGCAGTGCGGCATAATTGTAAATTTTGGCATTTTGTTCTTCCTGTGAGAGTAAGGCAAAGTTGGTCGCTGTAAGTTCGATAACGCAGCAGGCATAACCTCCGGCAAGTATTACAATATTGTCGATAATATCTACAATTTCTGTAAAATGTTGAGTTGTTGAATGAATTTTCTGAGCCATATATATTGGTATTGTCATTCCGGACTTGATCCGGAATCCAGAAATGTCTAAATTGCTCTGGATCCTGAAACAAGTTCAGGATGACAGAAAAAAATTGAACAATTATATTTTTTCTGTCAGTTAAACAAAGCTTTTCTTAATTCTTCTCTGGCGTCATGTGAAACTATACTGATGGGTAAAATTATTTCGCCTTTGGCTGTTATTTCTATGGTATCAAACTTGTGGACACCGGCCGGGTCTTCAAAAGTGATTGTATAGGTCCCATTTACCAGTGAAGTTGCTGAAGCAAATTGTCCAAGTTGATTGGTTTTGAAAGCGCGGACAGGGTTGCTCTCTTTATCTTTTACTTCTACCAAAATGTTTGAAAGGACATTGCCGCGCGGGTCACGTACCAAGCCTGTAATTAAATTAGGAGAATCCGGGATATTGGGTAAACCTAACTTTTGCGCCAGCGGTTTGGGTATCTTACTCACATGCGGTAGGTTGGGGGACATCGGCTCGGCAGACGGTGTTTGAATTATTGGTTTTTGAATGGCCGGCGCTGCCGGTGCCATAGCGACATTGAAAGAAGGCTGTGGCGGAGTTATTACCGGCGCGGGAATGGGTGTTGCTATCGGCTGCATAGGCGCGGGAACGGCAACCGGTTGAACTTGGACGGATACTGGTATGGGCTGCTGTTTGTTGGGTTGCGATTGTGCCTGCGCTTGTTCCGGCTCTTGTCTTTTCACTTGAGGAGGCATATCTACCGGTAAATGCGGAAGTTTGGGCAGATGCAGGGGAAAAGAGAAACCGCTCGGTTGCGCAGATTGAGTTGGGAAATATTTTGCGACACCTTGCATAAAGGCGATTTCTTTGGCATCCATGGGATTTTTAACTGTTTGAGATCCGTATAATAATTTTTCTAACTGTAGCTCTCTTTGAGCGTTTTGAGTAGCATTTCTGTTACTTGTCGGCTGTGTTTTGTGGGTAGAAAGCGTAGAAAAACTAAAGGAAACTCCTTGTTTGTTGTAAAGATATTGATTGGGCGAAAAAAAAGCATGAATGAAATTACCAATCATCACATCCATTGGTCGGCCTCCAATCGGTAAGAAAGCAAGTGCTAGGCCGGAACAAACAAAAATTATCATCAGCGGAAATTTTAGTAACCAAGGAAGACCTGGGGCATAATAAAAAAGCCAGGCGATTATACAAGGCGCGGCTAAATAGGCGAACTGTTTGACAGTCATGCTGCCGATTAATTTAAACTGAAATCCCGTTACGTCCTGTGGAATAGGATGATTCGTATCCATAATGATATTTACATCGTATAACGTGAAAAATGTGTGTTCAAGCCCATCAAAGTGGGTCAAATATGGGCTTAACTGTGGCGGATTTTGTGAAAATATTTAATTTGGAGAGGCGACGGCTGCTTGTCCCACCGCAACACCGAGTGAAAGCATGAGACTTAGGAGCATGCCGGATAAACTATTTCCGGAGATAGCATAGTTTAAGAATTGCTCAACCTGTTTCTTTTGTCCTTCAGACATTTTTTCAATGCTTTCTTTTATGACTGCGACTATGTTATTCATGTTACCTTGGGAAAATGCCTCAAGCAGTTTTCGTGATGTTTCCGGTTTAATTTCTCCCAAGTCAACCTTGTCGAAGTATTGCTGAAGAGGATTATTTTCACCTTGCGAAATCGTCTGGAGACTGGTTATAAGTTGATTTAGTGTTTGTGCTTTGGGAGTAGCTGGGTCAAGATTCTCTAATTGTTGATTTAGTTGTGACAATTGCGTTTCTACAAGTACCTTAATTGTTGCTGGATCTAAAATATTTTTACCTTTCATTGTTTCGTGAATTCGTTGTACATCTTCTGGAGAGAATGTGGTTCCATGCGCTCGGGATTGCAGAACAAATAGATCAATATGGTTTCGGTTTAATAAACCCGCAGAATCAGCGGCTTTTTGTATAATTTGATTAGTTTGATCTGCCCCGTCAAGTGAGTTGCCTTTTGCAACCTGTTGATACAAATTTAATAAATCTTTTTCTGTTTGGTTAGAAAATAGTTTGATAATATCATCCGCCTTATTAAGGAAGAGTAAATTATTTATGGTTTCTTTAGGTATATTAACTGTTTGCAGTGAACTTTCTACTTCAATTTCACAAAAATAATGAGTAGATGAGCATGCAATTATATTTCTTAAAACTCCACTAACAGGAGCATCCTTTGTTCCGTCATTTACGACAAAAGTTACATTTATATTTTCTCCCCTAAAACTTGCTCCATCTGGGTTATCTTGATTCTTTAAACTCAAGGTTTGATTTTGTTTTGCAGCTTCGGTCACCCAGTCTGTTAATTCTTTAATTGATTTCAATCTTATAACTCCTGCGTCGGTCGACTCTCCTTCAGGAAGGGCTTCCATTCTTTGTTGTAACAAACTTGCTCCTACTGTTCTAACTTCTTGTTCTTGTCGAGCCGATTCAACTTTATTCTCTGATTCAACCGCTACCTCTTCGGGAGTTGCTCCTGCGTCAACAGTATTCATAACCTTATAATACTTGCTAATAATTGCAGAATCAAGTAATAATAATGTTATATGCCAGAATTTGTACCTTCGGTTGGTGGATCGTCTCCGTCTTCTACCTCTGCGTCAAGCGGTGAGGTCTCGGTAACCAAATTTAAAAGAAACGCATTTCTACTTGAAAACGGTACAGGTTTAAATGTTGTAGGCAAACATATGAAAGAAGGAGAAATGAAGTCTGAGTATTTTGATTTTGGTGAAAAATTACGGCAGCAATATCTTTCATTTCTGGATAACCATACTGCTCGTCTTTCAGCTTTGTTTGAGAGGGATGCTGGTAGGTATAAAAGTATCATAGGGTCTGAAGAACATAAGAATGAAAACGATTTAATGGCACAAATTTGTGATGTAAAAGTTGATGAGCATGGAAATATTACAGCAATGGTTCCAAGCAAACAGAAACTTGCTCAATTTTTAGATAATCCCAGTGGTTTAGGCTGGAAAATTGTAACCCAATTAATAGACGAGCAGGATCAACTGCGAAAGTTTGGGGTTGGATTACAGACATTAGCTTCAAAAGAAGGACTTCGTACTGATCCAAGGAATCCTCAAACGGTTTTGTTGGATATTGACAGAGGTGCATTGCATAAATTTCTTCATGATAATGTTGGGCCAAATTGGCAAAAAATTCTTGCCGGGACGGGCATTGCGGCTTTGGCCGGAAGCACAGCTATTAGCGAGGCCAATAATTCTCACATAGGCACATTGGTTTCTGCCGGAGTATTGGCAGTCGGCGGTTTGCTTAAAACAGGTCAATCCGCGCGTAATCCTGGTTTATCAGTTGATATAAAGCAATGCGCTGCCGGTTTAAATGTAATAAAAGGCAATGCGATAGAAAAAGATTATTTATGGGAAGTAATGGGAATAAGCGTGGACGATTATAAGGTTGATGCCGCTACTAATGAAGTGGTACGTGATCTTACTGCTACCAGAATACCTCGTACGAAAAAGACTAGAGAACAACTACAGGAGGAAATATTTCAAACAATGCTGGCGAGAACACAGTTTTATAAAGCATTAGGCGTTCCCAGTAATAAATTAGACGCTATGAGCTCAAGCTTTTTGCTTAAAGAAGATCTTCAGCAGCCAGAATCAACAGGCACAGTTATGGAACATGAACTGCAAGGTTATTTTGATCCCAACAAAATGTCGCCAACTGATATAGAAAAGAATATTAGAGACTCAATGAAAGCTAATAGAAAATATACAAGTTCATTGCTCGAGAGATATGTAAAAAGGAAACTGGAACAAGATGTTTCTTCGAAAGATCAAACAACAGTTGGTACTCTAGAGAGTCAAATAAAAAGTAGGCAAAGAGGCGGAGAAGCATATGATGGGAGAGTAAAAGCATTAGGTGAAGAGAAAACTGCGATTGATCAGCAGAAAACTCTTGTTGATCAACAAATAACAGAAGTTGGTCAATATCAAGAGGCAAAAAAAAGAATTGTTGAAACAGAGGCACGTTTGGGCGAATTGGGAGTGGTGGGGACCAATAGTGGTGCAATTGACGCAGCTATAAGCGGTCGAGAGGATCAGTTAAATCCTTTAAAAACAGGATCATTTCCTGATCAAATTAGAGGGGCAAGAACTACGATGGAAGGTCATATTGACACAAGGAGAGGAGCCTTGACAATGCCAAGAACAACGAAGGCAAAAATTGAAGTTTATGATCTTGTAGTAAAAGGTATTAAAGAAGATGAACAGTCCAAGTTTGAATATACACGTACGAGTCTTCAAGAGCAAATTACAAAAATTCAAGGAGAGGTTACTGAGTTAAAGAAGTTGAAGAAAGAATATCCCGAGCAGGTTAAAGCAGTGCATGGCGCCTCTCATATGAATAATAGCGATCGGTTAGTTGATGAAATGTATAGCGCCTGTGAAAGCTTATTGCATATAGAAACGGTTGTCCCGGGAGTGGGTTTAACCGAAGCTGCACTGGCTGGAGAAAATATGGATCAAATTATGCAGCGCATTAATGCGGCATATACTAGCGATCCTTCGGTTGGCTGGGCGAAGGAGAACAATACTAATCCTGAACATCGTATGATAGTGATTAATTCCATGAATGAAGCAAAGGCGAGACAAAAAGAGCCTACGTATATAACGCGTCGAGCCGAATTTAGTACATTAAGGTCGTTTGGAATAGCGGGAAACTTACTAAGAACTTTAGATGAGAATCAAGTTATGAGACTAATAAATAAAATTTATACAGATACAGGTGGCGCAAAGGGGTGGGATACTGCGGAAAACACCGATCCTGTAAGGATATTAACATTACAAAATGCAATTCGCGAAGCAAAAGATAGAGTAAGTATACGCTATGACATACGGCCGGACTTATTACAAGCTGAAAGCGTAGATTTACAAAGGCTATCTGTTACAAAGCAGCATGAGATAGATCATGTTGATGATCTATTTACAGAAGAACGAAAATTTCTTAATGAAGTGAAGGAGGTAGTCTCAAGACAATCTTATATTAGACAACAATGCGAAGTCGTGGCTAGTAGTAGAGATCTATATTTTTCTGATCCACCGGATGAGGGGTATAAAAAAATATTAGATTTGTTATTTGATTATTCCAACAAATCTGACAAAGCAAGTTCTTTTACACATCTTTCCGAATCCACGCTAGAACAAGAGACATTAGCAGTGTACCTTGATGAATTTCTATTAGGAGCGGCAAGAGGTACAGGCAGAACTGATATAGATGAAGTTTTTAATGATTTACGAGGTTCTATAAGATCTGTGTTTGAATATGCACAGGCGTTTAGACTTATTGCAAATGAATTAAGAAGCCAGGCATTTTCTTTACCTAAATAAAATATGACTGATTTATCTACAGAAAATTTAATTAAAATGTTACCATTAGGGGATGAGGTTAAAACTCAATTGTTGGAGAAATTCGACACGTTTTCTGAAGAGCAAAAAGTAGACATTGATGAGGCTTTATGGGATGGTTATTATGAGTTATATCAACTTCGTCTACAGGAGAATATTCAATTTGCCTTAAATAGCGAAAATAATGTTGAATCAAAATTAAATAGTGATTTTTATAGCGAAATGGTCAAAAAAACGGAGGAACAAATGCAACAGGAAGAGCGAAAGGACGTAGAAAGATTTGACCTTTCCACAACGCGGGGTAAATTGGAAGAAGCGATGAATAAGAAGATTAACTAAATGACTAGGTCCTACCTGCATTGTTGGAAGCCGAAGAATTTAATACATTGTACGCCGGTGAAATCTGCAATAAGATTTATAACCGCTGCCGCCAAAAGAATAATGATCAAGCCAAGAATTGCGAAAGTAAGGACTTTGCGCGCTGCTTCGGCCTGTTTGGCATCTCCATTGGAAGCAATTAATCTGATTCCTGCCCAGATGATGAAAAGTAGAGCTGTGGTACCGGCTAGAACCAAGGCGGCATTGACGAGGATTTGAAATACTGCGGGGATACAATCGAGAGTCGCCACACCGTTGTCTACGCATTTGATTGAACCCCAGGCAGACATAGTATTTGCGCTTGGTGGAGTCGGTGTAACATATGAGAGCTGTGTGACGCAAGCAGATAAATCTGGCGTGGTATCAATACTCCCTTGAGAAGTTTTGTAATATAAACATACCTTTTGAGAGTCACCACAATTGCAGTTTTTAAGATCATTTCTGTTGACACAAGCTATTTGTCCACTACCACAGCCACCGGGGTATGAAAGTGGTATTGATTCTCCAGTGCCCGGATATTTGGGATCATTCCATGGGCAACCATCATTTAGCGCAGTATTATTTTCTGTCGCGCAAAATGTTCCGTAAAGTTTATGAAAAGTATCTGAAGCATTATAGGTTTGTTGTATCGGAGTTGGGGTAGGGACTATACAGCATAAGTCTTGTCCTATACTGCTTGTGTTGCCGCTGACTTCACAGTCCATGTCAAGGAATGTCCCATTTGCACATGAACCCGTTGCCCAGCTTTGGCAGGTACCGCCGACTGACCGGCATTGGCTGCCTGAGAAACTGCAACAATTATTTGTTGATCCACAATTGCCAGAGCTGTCCGGAATTTGTGTACCGCCAGTTCCACAATTACCTAAGTTTTTACTTACACATTTGCCTAGCGTAGTTGTGTTTGGCGGTACATTTAGTTGATAGTAGCAATAAGTAGCCGCGTGGGCGATGTTATTTGATCCGGGCATAAAGAACAGAAAGCCGAGAAATAATAAAGAAGAGAAAAAAAAGAGTTTGATGCAAAAAGATTTCATAAAAATAAGTCTATTTCAACTCTAGAAGAATAGGCTGAGTTTGTCAATTGAAGAGACTATTGGCACGTGCCCGAAGCTGCACCGGTAGGAACTACACAGCCTAACCCAGGTGCGCAGTCCGCATTAAGATGACCAGTACCATTGTTACATAAAGGATCGGTTGAGCTTCCAGAAGGTGGGCAATTGCGAATAGGATTGCATGAACCGGAAATACTGGCTTTAGGTAAGGTCGTTACATTTTGTAGATTGGTACCAAAGAAGACTTGAGTAACCACGTTAAGGATGAAATAAGACAAAAAGATAACAATTAAACCAATAATAGCATTAATTATGTGTTGTCGGGCATTATTAACGCCCTCTTTTTCACCCCTTGAGAGAATCCAGCGAATACCGCCCCAGATAAGATAGGCAAGA
>DATKGO010000062.1:0-56707 GCA_035510695.1 Patescibacteria group bacterium
CGTCCTTGATCTGTCTTGCTAACGCGATCAGTTCTTTTCTTTCTTCGGGCAGTAAAGAAATTATTTTCACAGGATTATTAGTTTGTCCTGTTTTTTGGGAAAAGTCAAATTTTAACCGAAAACTTATTTACGAAAAGTATATTACGTTATCAGCCAGACGCGAAAGACTTTTCATATTTGGTATATAATCAAATTAATGAAGAAATGTGATCATAAAAGTGTGGGAATTTTGGTTTGGAAAAATGAAAAGCTGCTTTTGATTGAACGTGCCAGATTTCCCTTTGGTTTTGCTCCTCCCGCAGGTCACGTGGATGCGGATACCACTTTTGAAAGTGCCGCAAAAAGAGAATTAGCTGAAGAGACAGGTTTGATAGCCACATCATTGCAAGTAGTTGCGATGGGGAAGAAAGAAAATGTTTGTCGACGAACTGACGACAAATATCATGAATGGAAAATTTATTGTGTAGAAACAGAAGGTAGTTTGAAGACTGATCCGGCAGAAGTTAAACAGGTAAATTGGCTTTCTTTAGCAGGGATAAGAGAATTGGCTGCTTTGACGAATCGGTATCTTAAAGGTGAGATATCCGAGACGGAATGGGAGAAACGGCCGGGGATTGAACCTGTATGGTATGATTGGTTCAAAGAATTGGACATACTGAAATGAAAAAGATAAAAATTATTACTCTTTGTGCAAGTCTCACGCATTACCGCCAGGTTTTGGACATCGAGAAACAATTAAAAAAATTGGGATATAAAGTTAAGTTGCCGCCTACGGCAAACGTCATGAAACGGACGAATAATTTTGATGTGTCAACGTATAAAACTTGGTATAAGAATAAAAATGATTATAAAAAGAAAACACAACTGATGAAGGCTCATTTTAAAAAAGTGTTGGCTGCGGACGCGATTTTAGTAACCAATTTTGAGAAAAATAGTTTGCCCGGCTATATCGGTGGAAATGTTTTGATGGAGATGACAGCGGCGTTTATGAATAAGAAAAAGATTTTTATTTATAATCCCATTTCAGAAGATTTGGGAATAAAAGAAGAGGTCTACGGATTAAATCCCATTTTTATAGATGGAGATTTGGAAAAAATTAAGTAAAGAGTACGTCATTGCGAGGAGGGTTAAGAGCGTCAATGAGAGGAACAAAAAAGGTGTCATTCTGAGGCGTAGCCGAAGAATCTCTCGCGAATGCGAGAAAGATTTATGTCGTACTATGTTTATATTCTGACAAATAAATCTCACACACTATATGTTGGTGTTACTAATAATTTACCACGAAGACTTCAGGAGCACTCTCTTAAGTTAATGTCAAGCTTTACCAAAAGATACAAAATTGATAAGCTTATTTACTGTGAAATATTTGAAAACGTTTACGATGCAATAAGTGCTGAGAAAAAAATAAAAGGTTGGACAAGAAAGAAAAAAATAGAGTTAATAAAATCTATTAATCCGGAATTTAAGGAATTACAAATTATCTGAAACAAGTTCAGAGATCCTTCACTGCGTTCAGGATGACATTTTCTATTGGTTCAAGCTAGCTTTTAATGATTTTCAGGAGATTTCGAAGTGACGCTTGTGAGGTTTAAATACGCGGCCAGGGTGAGGTAATACAGCCAGTGCAGCATAAAAGTATAGACGACTCCATATTGGACGTTTAGAATAATTACCGGGAAAATAAAGCCGCCGAGAAAAGCCGCAGTAGTGGTTACTGCCCCAAAGAAAAAATCTCTTTTGAAAAGATATAAATGACTTAATCCGAAAATCAAAGCGAAAAGCAGCATGACTAGTTGATTTGAAAAGCCTAAGTCTTTTAGCATGGCGATGATTGAAATTGCGCCAACTTGCTGGGTTAAAATATTAAACGATTTAGTTACAATGTAGCGATAACTCATGGATGCAAAATAGAATTTTTTTGCTTCATATTTTTGCAAAATATTTTGTTTTACGTGTTGTTTCATAAATTTGTAAAAAAGAAAAATGAAAAGGTAAAAGAAAAATAAAAATATAAACGCGATAGGGGAAAAGGTTAAAAAAAATTGCTTCAGATAAGGGGAATAGTATAAAAAGAAAATAATTGTAGAGAGAAGGAAAAGAATCGAGGCTTTTTTATATTCACTAACATAATTTATTTTTTGACCTGAAAGTCTATTAAAGATTATGCCACCTGCGAAAAAGGCCAATATAAGATTTAATAGAGTAAGAGTAGTGTGCGGCATAGCGCTAACGTTATTTTAACATAAGGAGTAAATTATTTGACAAACCTATAGACTGCTGTACTATAAGAGTATGTCGCATGTTTTTTATACTTCACGAAAGAGGCATATCTTCGATGAATTTATCTATCCGGTTTCATTGATAGCCCCAATTATGACAATTCCACAGCTTTTAAGTATTTGGTTGCAAAAATCTACGCAAGGAATTTCAATATTGACTTGGTCGGCTTATGCTTTAGTATCTTTGTTATGGATTATCTATGGGGTAATTCATAAAGAGAAGCCGATTATCGTTAGTAATTTTTTACTTTTCATTTTAGATACATCAATTGTAATCGGAGTTTTATTGTATTCTTGAGATTGTTTATTTTCAGGTTAGTTTGTTATAATCCTCAGTATGCCAAATTTTGTTCAAGCAAAATTAATTTCATTCTTCAGTCAATACCAAAAACAGACATTTAATAAAGCAGAGATTCTTATTTATCCCCGTACTGTTCCACAGGGAGTTTTTTATTTGCGAAAAGGCGAAGTGAGAATGTACGCGATCAACAAAAACGGCAATGAATTGACCATAAATATTTTTAAACCTCATTCTTTTTTCCCCATGAATTGGGTAGTAAATGATTTCAGGGATGATTACATTTATGAAGCGACTGTTGACGCAGAAGTTTTTATCGGCCCGAAAGACAAATTTTTGGCTTTTCTTCATCAGGAACCCGACATTATCTTTGATTTACTACAAAGAATTTACAAAGGATTAGGCGGTTACTTTTTGCGCATGGAATCGTTACTTACCGGGGACGCGTATTTTAAGACGGTTGTGGCAATTTGCATTTATGCAAGAAGATTTGGTGTAAAAAATGAAGATGCAAGCGGCTTTACAGTTGATGTCACCCAAAAACAGTTGGCAGCTCTTGCCGGTTTGACCCGGGAGACAGTGACGCGGGAAATCAAAAAAATCGCAGATAAAAAATTGGTGGCTTATCAAGGCAAAACTTTGATAGTTTTGGATATAAATAGGTTGGAGAAAGAGATACTTTGATTTAAGATTTATGATTTAAGAATAAAGATAAAAATGTCATTCCCGCGAAAGCGGGAATCCAGTTAACAAAAAATGGATCCCTGGTTTGCGTCCAGGGATGACAAAAACGTTTAAAAATTGTAAAATAATTTAGCATTTCCTCTTTACAACACTCCGGTAATGTACTAATCTATAACACATATGAATGTCTCCTCGATTCGTCAGGATTTCCCGCTTCTTAGAAAAGATAAACCGGTTGTGTATTTTGATTCCGCATGTCAGAGTTTGCGTCCGCAACAGGTGATTGATGCTTTGGTTGAATACTACTCAGAATATCCGGCTTGCGGCGGCAGAAGCACACATCGTTTGGCCGATCGGGTAACTAAAGAAGTTGAGAAAGCCCGGGAAACTGTCAGGAAATTTATTAAAGCAGCGAAAAAAGAGGAGATAGTTTTTACCCGCAATACCACGGAAGGAATTAACTTAATTGCTCATTCATTAGGCCTGCAAAAAGGCGACGTAGTTATCTCATCCGACAAGGAACATAATTCCGATTTAATTCCCTGGCAAGTTTTGGTTGAGCAAGTGGGAATTGAGCATATTATTGTTCCATCTCGGGAAAATAACACTTTTGATTTGGCGGCTTTTGAACACATTTTACAGAAGCAAAAATCGGTGAAATTAGTCGCGATGTGTTTTACTTCCAATTTGGATAGTAACACAATTCCGGCCGCGGAAATTATTAAACTTTCACATAAAAAAGGAGCCTTGGTTTTGTTGGACGGCGCAGTAACCATTGCTCATCAGCCGATTGATGTGCGAAAGTTGGATGTCGATTTTCTGGTTTTCTCAGGACATAAAATCTGCGGGCCGTCAGGAATAGGAGTTTTGTACGGTAAACAAAAATTGCTGGAGAAATTATCACCTTTTATGGTTGGCGGAGATACGGTGGCTTGGTCGACCTATACTACACATGAATTTTTGCCGGTTCCGGAGAAATTTGAAGCCGGGCTGCAGGATTATGCCGGAATTATCGGTTTAGGTAAAGCATTAGAATATGTTGAAAAGATCGGTCTGGATAATATTGCTAAACATGAAAAAGAATTGACTGTATATATGGCAGAGTTATTGGGGCAAATTCCCAATATGCACATTATCGGGCCGGATGCTAAAGAGCGTGGGAGCATTACTTCATTTTATATTCCGGGAATTGATTCTCATCAAATTGCCTTAATGCTGTCCGAGTCGGCAAATATTATGGTGCGTTCCGGTCAGCATTGTGTACATTCTTGGTTTGCGAAAAGAAATATAAAAGGGTCGGTACGAATTTCTCTGTCTTTTTATAATACGAAAGAAGAGATAGAATACTTTGGCAAACAATTGAAAAAAGTTGTATCTGTTTTGGGTTGAAAATATTGTCAATTTCGTCTTATGTTTTGTTTTTTAGCACTTATTGTTTTTGCGATAATGGGAATTTTCAGCGCTTCAAATCGCGAGTTGGCGAAGGAGGCTTTAGCTTGTGTTTTTACGCGCGTAACTTTCCGTCCTTGCAGGACAAATTTCAAGGATAAAACCAAAGCCATGCTGTTGGGTAAATTAGTAACGCGATCGGCTGTGGTAGCCAAATTTGTCAATAAAAATTTTGAATTATTATCTTGGGCATTTTTTATTTTATCGGTCGTTAGTACGATTTGGGTAGCCAAGGGAGTCTATGATTATTATCTTTATGGTAACTGCAATGGTTTGAATTCATCCGGTTTTTGCGTTTTTGATCCGAAAGGTCTAAATAGCAGTGTTTCCTCTCTGAATGAAAAATGTTATGTAAAACCGCCGACCGAAGCAAACGTTACCTTGAAAAACAGTAATTTTTCATCTTTCCCAGTGAAAAATCCGCAAGCCAAGAAGAAAATCATTTTCATCGGCTGCTATTTATGTGATTACACCAGGGCTGCTTATCCGCAAATTAAACAATTATTAAAGCAAAATCCCGATGTTAGTTTTACCTTCGCGCATTTCCCGGTAAAAGCCGGCAGCTCATATTTGTCCAATTACGATTACTGCACCTACAAAGAAGACCCGAAGAAGTTCTGGAACTTTAACGATTTATTGTTTAGTTCAAGTAAAGCAGATTTATATGATAATCCAAGCTATGCGGATAAAGAGGCAGTGAAGGCGGGGTATAATTTGGATCAGCTGCATGCCTGTATTAATTCTGCTGCAACCAAAACAGCGGTTGAGGCGCAGCAAAATGAAATTATAAAAACCGGAATTTATGGAACCCCGACTATTTTTATTGATGGTACTCCATACATCGGTCCGAAACCGTACCGTGTCTACGAACATGGTCTTAAACCCTGGTTCTTGTTCTAAATTTACCTTCTTGTTTATGCTAGAATTAAGCGGATATGCAGTTTCCTACATTAGCTTTTTTTGATCACTTGGAAGATTTAATTGTTGCTTTTTTAGCCAATCAGATTTTCCTCGCGCCAATTTTACTACTTTTTATTGAAGAAGCCGGAATACCTTTGCCAACTTCGGATTTTGTCATTGCTTACACCGGTTATGAAGTCGCCAGAGGACGCATTTCTTTTGCAATCGCATTTTTGATTTTGTTAATCGCCGATTTGGCAGGCGCGTCA
Source organism: Patescibacteria group bacterium (assembly GCA_035510695.1). Lineage (GTDB taxonomy): Bacteria > Patescibacteriota > Microgenomatia > Levybacterales > UBA12049 > DAIDHK01. The sequence goes on from DATKGO010000062.1 coordinate 5,880, forward strand.
ATTCTTTATTATCTTTGTTCGCATTACGGAGCGTCTGTGATCCATAAATTTGGCAAATATATTGATTTGGATGAGGAAAAATTAACCACAGTTGAAAAACAATTTCGTAAATACGGCGTATGGGCGATTATTTTTGGCCGGCATATTACGGGTTTCAGACTTCCGATTACAATTTTTGCCGGGATATCGGAAATTACTTATCCCACATTTATCATCAGTACGTTTATCTCGGTTGTAATCTGGATAACATTTTATTTAATAATCGGGGAAAGATTAGGTCCGAAGACAGTCCAACTCGTGCATGCAAATCTTTGGTATTTGGTATTGTTAATTCTGCCGATCATTATTTCCATAACTCCGTTTTTGCTGTTACGGAAAAAGAGAAAGTAACAATTCTCGTTTCTTACTACAGATGTCTTACACAATTATATATTTTTTTATTACAAAACTTTTGTAAAGTAAATTTATGCTAAATTTTAATTCAATCTTACTCTCTTCTGAAAATCCTAAAGACCTTGTTGAGTTTTACAAAAAAGTGTTAGAAAAAGATCCGGAATGGGATATGGGTGGTTATTCTGCTTTTCAAGCCGGAGACGCGTTATTAATCATTGGTCCTCATGATAAAATCCATGGCAAATCTACTCAGCCCGAACGGATAATAATTAATTTTGTAACCGAAGATATAGAAAAGGATTTTGATCGGATAAAGGGACTGGGTGCGAAGGAGATAGCCGCGCCTTATCAAATGGGAGAAAATGCGGATATGCAAATTGCCACTCTTTCCGATCCGGATGGAAATTATTTCCAACTAACAACTCCGATGGAAGAAATGGAAGCCAATTAAATCTGCTATAATCCTCAGTAATGAGTAGATTTCTCCTGATTCTTTCCATGCTTTTATCCATTGTCGTGGTGGTGGAATCGGTTTACATTTACCATTATCCGCCGACTTTTTTGAAAAGCGTTATAAAAACACCACCAACTCCCAAACCTTTACTTGCCTATGCTTTTAGTAATCTACAAAAGACCAAAATTCCAACATCAAATATTACACTTGGTTCTGTGGTTGATGATCAAACAAACTATCGTTCTCAAATATTTTATTATTCCACACCGGAAAAGCCAAACAGTACAAAGATGCTCAAAGTCAGCGGCTTGATGAATTTGCCGCAAACTCCGGGGAAATATCCGGTAATCGTGATGTTTCGCGGATTTGTGCCGGATAATATTTATAAACCCGGAGTCGGAACAGAACCGGTAGCGCAGGTGTTAGCGCAGCACGGTTATATTACTTTGGCTCCTGATTTTTTGGGTTACGGGCAGTCGGCAAGCGCATCGGCAGAAGCATTTGAAAACCGTTTCCAAACATATACTACTGCTTTATCAATGTTGTCTTCGTTAGCTACTTTGAATACCGGTTTGGCAACTGATTATTCCGGGACAATCAGCGCTGATATGACGAAAATCGGAATTTGGGGACACAGTAACGGCGGACACATCGCCTTATCTACTTTAGCCATCAGCGGTGTAACTTATCCTACGGTTTTGTGGGCACCGGTTTCAACGTCATTTCCTTATGATATTTTAGCTTATACCGACGAGTCCGACGATCAGGGAAAATCTCTACGTAAAATTCTTGCCCAATTTGAAACGCTTTATAATACCGATGATTTTTCTCCTACTAATTTTTATTCCTGGATTAAAGCGCCGATGGAAATAGATCAGGGGACAGCGGATGAGGAAGTTCCGTATTGGTGGTCGGATAATTTGGTGCAAACGTTAAAGAAAGATAAAATTGATGTTACGTATAACACGTATGCTGGAGCAGATCATAATATGCTTCCTTCCGGCTGGTCAAGCGCGGTGACAAATGATATTTCATTCTATAATAAACAATTTTCAAAATAATACTCAAGTGATATACTTTTAAGTATGAATAAAAGGCTCAAATTCTCTAATAGTTTAGTGTCGTTAGTGTTGTCTGGAGTTAAGGTGTCTACTTGGAGATTGTGGGATGATAAAAATTTGTTAACTGGGGATGTCATAGATTTTATTGAACATGGGACAAACAAACATTTTGCAACAGCGAAACTTTTAAAGGTAATAGAAAAGCCAATGGGGCAATTCACTAATGAAGATAAAGAAGGTCATGAGAAGTTTAATAATGATAATGAAATGTACGAAACATATACACGTTATTATGGGAAAAAGGTTAATTCAGAAACACCAGTAAAAATAATTTGGTTTAAGTTGGTATAGGAATTTGTTTATACAGGAACTTGACTTTACGTACATAATTCTGTAATATTTAATCATGACACATACATTACCTATTACAAAAGCAAGAGAAGATTTAACTACTTTAGTTAATAATGCAAATAAAAAATTAGAGGAGTATATTATTACTGTAAACGGTACTCCTGCTGCTGTTCTTATATCGGCAGCTGAGTATGATTCCTGGAAGGAAACGAATGAGATTATGAGTAATCCGTCACTTCTTAAAGCAATTAGACAAGGTGAAAAGGAAATAGATGCCGGAAAAGGACTTCCTTGGGAAAAAGTTAAAAAAGAACTTGATTTAGACTAAAATGTACCACATTGTTATTTCTCCACAAGCTAAAAAAGAACTAAAAAGTATAATAAAAATCTATAGAAAAGGTGTCTCGGAAGCAATTGAATCCTTGAAAGATGATCCGTGGCTTGGTAAACCATTAACGCGTGAACTAACCGGAAGATTTTCTTATAGAATTGGCGTGTATAGAATAATTTACAAAATAAAAGAAAAAGAAAAGATAGTATATATTTTCTCAGCAGGACACAGGGCAACAATTTACGGTTAATGATCCCGAATAAGTCGTGATAGATTTCATAAAATAGTGTATAATATAGTTATGGCAAAAAGAAGTACGGGCGTCGGGAATAAAAAAAGCAATCATCCACACAAAACCAAGGCAAGGCTGGAAAGAAAGCGTATAATGCTGTCGCTGAAGACCGCTAAACACCACAGAAAATAATTATTTTTCCCAAGTATTGAGAGTTTGGCGCATGATGGCGAATTCGCCAATGTGATATGCATTATGGTCGCAGACCAGCAGGAATTCACGAATATAGGTTTGTCCGTCACCGAAAGGAACCTTAGTTGACAAATTAATTTTTTTATCCATCAGCAGCTTCTCCAATTCTTTTTTGTCCTGCAAATATTGTTCTATGGTTTTATCCCATTCTTTTTGAGTTGCTTTGGCCTTCGCTTCCGGCCAATAATCTTTCGGCCATTCCAATTCCTTGTAATTTGGGTTAAGCATGAAATCCAAAATATCATGTTGGGTTCGCCGGATATGCTCTAAAAGATTCCAGGAAGAATATGTACCGTTGGGGAAGATCGTATTCATTGCTTCTTGCGGAAACTCTTTAACAGCTTCTTCAAATGACATATGTGCCTGTCCGCCTTTAAGCAGCTGCAAAATACTTTCACGGACTACATTTTCATCCATAATTTATTTTTACTCTCTAATTGTAAGAATTGCAACCAAAGGATTGTTAATGTATCTGTTCACACTTCTGACACGATTTTGTCATCCCGAACTTGTTTCGGGATCTAAAAAAGCTTGCCCTGAGCTCGTTTCAGGGATGCTGAATCAAGTTCAGCATGACAATTTTATGTTAGGATTGTGAACTATTACTTGTTAATTTGTTATACTTAATATTAATGAAGCGCGGTAAAAGACATATTGCGAAAAATATTGCCCTGGTAACGATTTGTATCGGGGTCTTTTTTTTGCTCGTCAGTGGGATTTATTTATTTACCGATGTGCGGACGATTCACCATTATTATTCCATCAGACATATCAGTAATGTAGATATGATTCAGAACTGGATGACACTGCATTATATTTCTAATTCTTTTGCTGTTCCGGAACAAGTATTATTAAACGCTACTCATACGACACTGCAGCAGTCGCATCATCAAAGTTTAAGCAATCTGGCGAAAACACATAACGAATCGGCGCAGCAGCTTATTGCGACAATTCGTTCGGTAATTTTGCAATATAAGGCTCAAATATCTGTAACTCCAACTCCATGAATTTTATTCTCAATCAATTGCTTACATTGGTTCTTGCATACGGTTATCCGATTGTCGGGTTGTCGGTGGTCATAAGTTCAATCGGTTTCCCATTTCCCACGCCTATAATTTTGTTGGCAGCGGGCGCTTTAGCGGCATTGGGAGAACTTAATTTTTATGTTTTATTTTTTATTGTATTATGCTGCAGTGTCTTAGGCGATATTACGGATTACTGGTTGGGAGCGAAATTAGGTTATGCTATTTTGCGACGTTTTAATAAACATAAGTCTTCGATGAAATTGTTTGGGAAGGGAAGAAAATATTTTTTTCGTTGGTCGGGAATTACCATTTTTTTAACACGTTGGCTATTTTCTATAATTGCATCGGTAATTAGTCTACTTGCCGGTACTACGGGATATCCTTTCGGTAAGTTTTTACTTTTTGATATTCCGGGGCAAATTATATCCGCATTTGTTTTTTTGGGTTTGGGTTATTTATTTAGTTCCGAATGGCAAAACATTTGGACATACGTGCAAAGTGTATCTTTGTTAATGTCGGGAATTCTTGTGGGGACTATTTTAATCATATTTGGTATTAAACAGTATAATCGGAAAAAGTAGAGGCAGGAATTATTTCTTTTTTAATTAAAATAACCTATAATACCCTTTATGCTTGAAAGGAAAATTATAGATTTTCGACCTAAATTATCTGTAGTTGAAAAATATAGTGGACCAAATGATATTAAGGATGTTCTTCGGCGGGCATGCGTGCAAAGGACACATTGGGGAAACGGAGTCCTTTTATATGACTCTTCGGTTCGGTTTGGACCATTGGTAGGGCAGGTAGTAACAGCTGATACTCCATTAGGAGCCTTACGTTATTCTTTAGGGATGTATGAACCGGATGTAAAAAAAGCCATGCTTAATTTAGCCCAAAACGGCGTTTTGAAAAATGGTAGCGTAGCCTATGACATCGGTGCCAATATCGGCATTCACACTTTGGCATTAAGCAAACTTGTAGGGAGTGAAGGGCGGGTTGTCAGTTTTGAACCATCTTCGGCTTCAGATGTATTGGATATTAATTTATCTCAAAATGGAATTACCAATGCCCAGGTAGTTAGGAAAGCGGTTTCAGATAGCGATGGAGATGTGCCATTTTTTTTGCATGAATACTCGTTTGGCAATCACATCGCGCAAGTAAGCAATGAATTAAAAAAAGCCAAGAAAGTTCCGGAAATTTCCATAGATTCTTTTGTTCAGCAAGGTTTAGCCAAGCCGCCGGATTTTATGAAAATTGATGTCGAAGGTGCAGAACTGCAGGTAATTCAAGGTGCGCAGAATACTTTGGGTAGATATCATCCCGCGGTAATTATGGAAGTCAGACCTGAGTATTTTCAGGAAATCGAAAATATTTTCAGACAACGCAGTTATACTTGGAGACTTCTTTCCGGCAGGAACAGTTTTCCCTACAAAAACGATACACCAAATTATCTTTTCATAAAGCGAGAGATGCGAAGAAATAAAGGAATAGATTGAATTCTTGGGTTGTTTCTGGCGGATTAGCTTGAATATCTTGTGGGGAAATGTATAATTTTAGCCGAATATGACTATAGAATATATTCCAGAAGGGATACCTGATTTACCACCGGATATATTAAAAAAATTGACCGGGAGCAATGAATATTACGGCGAAGGAGAAAGACAAGTTTCCACTGAAGAAGGGAAATTGAGTGACTTAATAGAGAAGGCTAAAAAATACCAAACGAAAAATCCGGCTTATGACGTAATAGTATTGAGTGATACACGTCCTCTTCCTTCGTACGAACCAGATGCAATTGGAGAAGGAATTATAGTTTTTGATAGGAAAAAAAGAGAACAAAATCGACTTTGAAATTAGTACCAATGATGATAAGGATTAATCCAAAAAGCCCAAGCTGCTTGAGGATTGCCATAACGATCTCGTATATATCGTAATTCTTCGTTAGTTTGCTTGTATAAACTATAATTATCGTTTAGCAGAGGTTTATATGATAATAGTTGTCCGATGCCAAAGGCTCCCGATGGATTTTCCGCACAAAGTTCCCAACTGGATTCATGCTCGTCTATGAGATCTACATATTGAGATTGATTTGGTCCAAATTTTTTCAATGTTTGCTCGTCTACATATGCTTGAATTTGCTGCTGAGTAGGCATTTTATATTTCCCCGGATTATTACAAACATCTTCGTATATATATTCATCTGGTGAATGATAGTTTTGAAATATATCTGGAGAGATGTGCAATGCTTGAGGGCGGTGGTGTTTTTTATGTTTTTTATTTTCAAAAATAATTTGCGGTCGTGCTTTGTCTGCTGCAGGATAAGGATGTTGCTCCGGACGTTGTAGGAGCTGCGTGGAATGAGAAGGATTGGCGGATCTTTGAACGTGCTGAACATCGTCTGTGAAGGCATGTGCTGTAGGTACGAAAAGTGACGATAAGAGGACACCGGTTTGAGTAATTCGTTTGGTTTTATCCTTAAGTGCACTTAATAACGTTTTACCTTCGTATCTTTGGTCATTTTCTGTAGGTTGTGGTTTTGGTTTAAATTTTTCGAGCATAATCTCCCCATCCTTTTTGTAAGGAAAAGATAATCGTTTGAATAAGGCCTGATTATAGACATATAATTTGGATAAATTTATCCTCAAAAAGCACTATAAATCTTGTGCATTATATTAGTTCTTTAATATTTGTGTCAAGCTAAAGTGTAAAGTTATTTTTTAAAAGTGGCGGCGAATGGTCATAGGGAAACGAAGATATAGTTTAACTTTTGGAATGTATTCTTTGTAAGGCGCTCATATACGCGGCCAGACGAAGCGGAACATTATATTTTTCATGCAGTTGGTAAACTTCATTCGTGGCTTCTTCCATTTTCTTTTTCAGTTTTTCCAATACTTCTTCTTTAGTCCATTTTTCATCATGCATATTTTGGTACCATTCGAAATAACTTGTCGCAACGCCGCCCGAATTGGCGAGAATATCAGGGATAACCAGAATATTTTTTTGGTTTAAGATTTTGTCGGCCTCTCCGGTGGTTGGGCCATTGGCCATTTCCAGAATAATTTTGGCTTTAATTTTATCGACATTATCTTTATTGATCACATTCTCCAAAGCGGCCGGAACGATGATATCTACCGGAAGAGTTAAAATTTCATTTGGTGTAATATCTTGTCCGCCGACTTTTTCTCTATTTCTGATATCGCAGACATCGCCGATGCAGTAGCAGCCTGCCAAAAAGCCTTTTTTCGCTTTGCATTTGGCAATATTATTAATATCTGGTAGATCGGTAGGGATATAAATACCGGCTTTGGAATCGGAAAGAGCTACGACTTTAAAGCCTTCTTTTTGGAGTAATTCTGCTGCGTATTGTCCGACATTTCCAAATCCTTGTACCGCAACGCTGAAATCCGACGGCTTTTTACCTAAATGTTTTAAGATTGTTAGAAGTGTATATGTTCCGCCGTATCCGGTTGCCTCAGTGCGTCCAAGAGAGCCGCCAATCTCCAAGGGTTTTCCCGTCACCACAGCTTTTAGTTGACTATCTTTGATTTTGGACTTTGGGTTTTGAAGTTTGAAGTTTTTACTGTATTCATCTACAATCCAAGCCATAATTTTGGGATTAGTATTCACGTCCGGAGCGGGAACATCTATGGTTGGTCCGATATGAGGAGTCAAATGTCTGGTAAATTCGCGGGTCAATTCTTCCAGTTCCGTTTCACTTAAAGTTTTCGGATCAACCTCAATTCCGCCTTTACCGCCGCCGAAAGGGATGTTAACCACAGCGTTTTTTAAAGTCATGAGAAAAGATAAAGCTTTAACTTCGTCCAGCGAAACATTCGGATGATAGCGCAGACCCCCTTTGTACGGGCCGAGTGTGTTATCATGCTGCAGCCTGTAGCCTTTGACAGTTTCTATTTTTCCGTTATCTCTTTTGAGTTTAAGATCAAACTGTAAAATATTATTGTGCGTTAATAATTTATCGACCAGTTTTTGGGGAAGTTTTATTTTTTGGGCTGCCAATTTTAATTCATCTTGTGAACGTGTAAAAAAGTCATTCATAAATTATTCTTCAACAATTTAAAATTATATATCTGATGTGATTGATTTGTACAGGGGTAATCACGTTATAAAGTTTGTAAAATATTCACATAAGATTTTTCAATGTTAATGCAGAGAAAAATAATTTATAATAGAGAGATGAATAGAATACTGTGGGGAGTTTTTTTTATTAACATTCTGGTCATAAGCCTCTATATATTTGCTAGTTTTCTAGGATTAAATCTTAATATAAGTAATATTCTCAAATTATTATTTTTAATTCTGCCGATTATTTTATTGTTTCTTCATTCAATGTATTCCTTAGGTAAAATTCGCGGTTTAGTCTTCATTGTTTTAGCATCTTTAACCGGTTTAGGATCCGAAATATGGGCATTAAAAACAGGAACCATTTTTGGTGGACACTATATTTATCAACCAAGCGGCTTAATGATTTTTAATGTTCCGTTAATAGTGATTTTCTTTTGGGGAGTCTTTATTTACACAGGCTACTGTATTACCAACTCCTTTTTATATTGGTTAAATAAAACTAAACCAAACCGTAAAAAAAATAATATTTTGTTTTTACCCTTATTAGTTTTATTTGATGGACTTTTTGTAGTCGCTATAGATTTATTTATGGATCCCATTGAGGTTAAAGCCGGCGCTTGGCACTGGCTGGGAGGAGGAGCATATTTTGGTATTCCCATTGGTAATTTTATTGGTTGGTTTTTAGTCACAATTTTGGTCACGGGGATATATCGTTTATTTGAATATTATTTTTTCGGAGAGCAGCATAAGATTGATAAAAAAATATTCCTTATACCGGTAATTGGTTATACTGCAATTTGTGTATCACTTACTGTTTCGGCTCTTAATTTACAATTATTATCACTGGCTGTAATCGGTTTATTGCTAATGCCGCCAACAATAATTGCTAATTTATTTTTATTTAATAACTGGAATAGTAAGATTAAATCATAGTCTTGCAGGAGAAGGTGAGGCAGTCAGTTAAATTAAATTATTGAGGTAATTACTTACTAAAAGGTTGTGCATCGCCCCAGTCGGTCTCAAATGTTGATTCCAGCGTTTGCAAGCTGTCCGGCTGAGTGAGTATAATGCCTACTTCGCGATTTTGATCCATGCTTTGAGTGGAAAAATTTATTGATCCTACATACGCTTTTGAGTCATCTTCCAAGATCATTTTCGCATGCATATAGGGAGAAGAAATTGTTTTTACGTCTACACCGCCGGTAGCCAGTCTTTTTAGTGCTTCATTGTTTGAAGAGACTTGTGAAAGAGTCGGAACCAGTAGCCTGACTTGAACGGTTTTGGTTTTTTGAATTAAAGAATTAATAAAGTTGTCATCATCGATATCTTCGGTTTCCGCGTCGATAGTTGTAGTGGCAGAAGTGATAAGAGTAGTTAACGCGGATCGGGAATTATCAGGACTTTCGATGATGTTTGAGTTTGCCGGCGGAGAGAATGAGGTTCGCTTCCAGTCGTCGAAAAATATCATTTGGATCTCCGCGACGTCTAATGGATTAGTGTCGAGAACATCATACTCACGGTTTTTTGTAAACGCCGAAGCAGTAAGATTTTGGCTTAAAATTAAGGCTTCCGAGGCATCAATGATAATCGTTTTTTCATGGGTTAAAGCAAATGCCGGGTCACTCCATTCGGTTTCTACGCCCTTTGCATCAAGTTCCTGTTTCGATTTCGTATTCAAGCTTGCCGAATCAAATGGGTGCTGCTCAAGTATTACTTTAACATCCAATCCTCGTGCCCGGGCATCTTCCAAGGCAGCAATAATTTGTTTGTCTGAAAGTAAATACATTTCGACAGATATTTCTTTTTGTGCCGATTTAATTGCGTCAAGCAAAGGTTGTCGGCCACTATTTGGTTGAGTATATAAAGTGATATTGGCATCCGCCCCAAGAACGTTTAGTGTTTTTGGGTGAGAGGGTATATGCGCAATGAAAAACCATACATATACAATGGCGAGGGGGATCAACGTTGTAAGACATTTTTTCCAAGAAGACACAGTTTCATTATAGAAAAGAAAACCAATTTTTCCAAGTTGTTCAGATTCCTGAATTTTGCAAAATTACTGATAAGTAAGCTACAATTCCTCTATTCTCATGGAAAACACGAATAATTCTGTGTTAGATCGCATGTTAGCAATGGGAGAAAGACTGCCGTTTTTTCTTCTTTTGCTAATTGCCGGATTTTTTTTGTTTAGAGAGAATTCGCAGCAGGTACTTTCGGCGAAAACAACGTCTTTAAAACCGGTAGATGAAAAAATAGTTATACCGACATACCCTCCCACGCCTACGCCGACTGAGACACCGACTCCTACCGATACGCCGACGCCAACTTGCACTCCAACACCAACGGTTGATCCGACTAATGATGCGATTTGGGATAGTATCGCATATTGCGAAACACACGATAATTGGGGTGATGATACCGGAAACGGATATTATGGTGGTTTACAGTTTTCGCAAACTGCTTGGAATTCTGTGGGCGGCAGCGGGAATCCGGCTCAGGCATCACGAACCGAACAAATCGCGAGAGGGAAATTGCTTCAAAATCAGCGAGGCTGGGGACCCTGGAATGTCTGCGCGAAGAAGTTGGGATTGGATTAGGTAAGTTAAGAAATTAGGAACTCGGAACAGGAGTTAATGTAGGTGTATCAGACTGTGTTGGCGCGGTAGTAGGAGTATCGGTGGGGTTGGCAGTTGGCGTGGGAGTCGGTGTTGAACTTGAAGAATTTGATGAGCCGCTGAAAGTGACACTCGGATTATTATTATTCGTATCGGTAACTCCAAAATTACTCGTAGTATCCTGAACTGTAAAAGTATCTGTCCCGGCATTTTGCGAATTAATACTAAATGTCGCTTGTCCATTTTGAGCTTGAATATTTACCGGCGAAGAAGAGCCATTGATGGTAAAGCTTGAGTCATTGGAAGTTTGAGTGATGGTAAGATTTTCGCTGGAAGACACATTGTTTTTATTACAATCACGAATATCCACAGTAAACGTGACCGCTGAACCTGTGTTGGATGTAGCAGGAGATGCAGGATAAACGTCTGAATAATAGGAATTGGCTGTGCCCGAACCTGTGGAGCAACTAGAATTTCCCGAGCTGCTGTTACTTGTGCCGCTAAAGGCTATACTCGGATTATTATTATTAATATCGGTTACGGTAAATGATTTGGTTGTATCCTCCACTTTAAGTGTAACCGTTCCGCTGGCTTGGGATGTAACAGAAAAGCTGGCCTGACCGTTTGAAGTAGTAATGTTGTAGGGAAGATTATTTCCATTGATTTGTGTATTGGAATCACCCGAACTTAGAGAAATAGTTAAATTATCACTTACCGGCGCCGTATTTTCATTACAGTCACGCAGTGTAACAGTTAAAGTTACCGAACCGTTACTCGCATTAATCGGAGGATTGGGATAAACATCGGAATACCAGGAATTGGCTACGCCCGAGGCGGTAGTACAATTAGAGTTTCCCGAATTGTTGCTGGAAGTGTTGTCAGTATCTGTAACGGTTGTGTCAATGGTGGGTAGAGGAGCGTTTGTGGGTAAGGGAACAAGAGTCGGGACAGAGCTGGAATCGTCATATGAGTTGTTGTCGTCGGAACTTGAATTATCCGAAGTTCCCAAAACGTCAGTATCTGTAGGCGAAGGAAGTGTAATAGTTGGCTCCGAATTATCAGACGATGTGGAATTATACATGTCATCTCCGGAATTTTTAGAAGGTGATTTCATTTGAGACAGCGCATAACCTCTATACCACATGGCTAGGGTAATAAAAGCCACGAAAGAAATAAAGATTATTACTAAAATTTTATATTTAGTAACAAATGAAGTAAATTTTCTTAGCTGTTCTGAATTTAGATTGGGAATACGAGATTTTATCTGAGAAAGATGGGTTGAATCGAGGAGATTTGGAAGCTTGGGGAGTTTGGGTAATTTGAAATTTTCCGGTAGTTTTAGTTTCATGGTAAAATTATAGCACTAATAATTAAGAGAAAACTGAAAGGGAACAAAATTGTTATATTGTTGAATTGTTTTTTTGAGAGTTAGGAGCTGGGAGTTTTGGTTTTGAATGTGAATAATATTTTTTGCTAAAAATTATGCTACAATAATTTTAATGTTAAAAAAATTACAATCATTACCGAGAAAACTTTTCCGTTTCTGGCCATGGTTTTTGCATACCTCCTGGAAGAAAAAAATTCTCGTCATTATCGTTTTTTTTATAGTTTTGATTGTTCTGAAAAACATTTTTGTTCCGAGAAGCAAACAGCAATATACATTTGATACTGTAACAAAAGGGACAATTGATCAATTGGTTACAGAAAACGGCAGTGTCACAGCTTCCAATGAAACAGATGTCTATTCTCCTACTAATGGAGTTCTTGATCAGTTATTTGTCAAGAATGGTGATCAAGTAAATAGTGGTGCAAAGCTTTTTACTGTGAGAAGTACTGCAACTGCACAGGAACAGGCAGTCGCGTACTCGAATTATTTAGCGGCGCAAAGTTCGTTGAAAGCAGCTAATGCTACGTTATATAGTCTTCAGTCAGCGATGTACGCAAATTGGAAGACATATATGGATCTTTCGACAAATTCTACTTATCAAAATAGCGATGACAGTCCTAATACCACTAACAGAACGCTTCCGGCATTTACTACAGTGCAGGATAATTGGTTGAGTACAGAAGCACAATATCAGAATCAGCAGGCAGTCATCGCGCAATCACAGGCAGCGTTAAATAGTGCGTCTCTGGCATATCAGGCGACACAAAACGCGACAGTAACCGCACCTTCGAGTGGAGTAGTGGCAAATATTGTCGGTTTGGTAGGTTCCAAAGTGCAGGCAGAGACTTCCAGCTCTCAAGCCAATTCTACAACCGTTGTCATTACGCCGGTCATGATTATCGGAACCACCAATGGATCTTCAATACAAACTACAGTCAGCGAAGTGGATATCAATAAGGTCGCTTTGGGACAAACCTCGGATATAACATTTAGCGCAATTTCCGGAAAAACCTATAAGGGTCATATTATTCAAATGGATAATTATGGTACGAATACTAATGGAGTAGTCGAATATAATATATATCTCCTCATTGATAATTCGGATAATCTGGTAAAACCCGGAATGTCAGCCAATTTGACGATAAATACGGCTCACAAAAGTAATGTCTTAACAGTCGCCAATGCCGCAATTATTCCATACCAAAATGGTAAGGCAGTACAAGCTGTAGGTAAGAATGGTAAAGTCGTTTTCGTACCTGTTTTAGTGGGCTTGCGTGGATTTTCTCGAAGTGAGGTGCTGAAAGGAGTTAGCAGCGGCGAGAAAGTTATTTTAGGTAATACACAGTTGACGAATAATCAATCCAGCGGTCCAGGAAACTAGACGGGATTTACGATTTACGATTTACGAATAATGAATAATGAAGATGATAAAGCAGCCTCTTATTGATTTCCAGAACATCCGGAAAGTATATAAAACCGGTGACAGCGAATATGAAGCACTCCACGATGTAACGGTCAGGATTGATAAAGAGGAGTTTGTGGCGATCATGGGACCATCGGGTTCGGGCAAGTCAACCACCATGCATATCATGGGTGCATTGGATACTCCCACTTCGGGGAAATATTTTCTCAATGGGATGGATATTTCCAATTATACTGATGATCAATTGGCACATATTCGCAATCAGGAAATAGGTTTTGTTTTTCAATCTTTTAATTTACTTTCCCGAACATCGGTTATTAAAAACGTTGAACGACCGATGTCTTTCAGTAATACATTTCCACCGGAAAAGAGACGCGCTCGTGCCTTGGAAATGTTGAAATTAGTACATTTGGAAGATAAAGCGGAAAATTTATCCAATCAAATTTCCGGCGGACAAATTCAAAGGGTGGCAATTGCCAGAGCCTTAGTGATGAATCCATCATTGCTTTTGGCAGATGAACCGACAGGGAATTTGGATAGTAAAACATCACATGAAATTATGTCGTTTTTTCAAACGTTACATAAACAAGGTCATACGATAGTCGTGATTACACATGAACCGGATATTGCGGCTTATTCTGATAGAATTATTCAAGTTCGTGATGGAAGTATCATTTCCGATAAAAAAAATAATCAAAAAGTCAAAGGAGGAAGTGTATGAATTATGGCGAAGTTTTCGTTACGGCTTTGCGTTCTTTGCGATCCAATATTTTACGTACGATCCTGACTATGCTCGGGATTATCATTGGGATTTTTGCAGTGACGCTGGTGTTAATTATCAGTCAAGGTGCAACTGCCGCGATTACATCTAAAATCTCAGCATTAGGGACGAATTTACTTTATATAATTTCAACGAAAGAGATACCATTAAATCGTGATGACGCGCAGGCAATAGCACAGCAGGTTCCTGAAATAGGAGAAATAGCGGAAGAAGTAACTACGAATAAAACAATTTCCGCCAATGGACAAAGCAGCAGCGCGTCAATCGACGGAGTGACGCCTTCTTATGCGGATATGTTGTCTTTTAATACGCAATTTGGTAATTTTTTTACCGATGACGATGTAACTTCCTACAGTACTGTGGCGGTATTGGGTCAGCAAGTTGTGACCGATCTTTATGGCACAGGAGCAAATCCCGTCGGACAATTAATCCAAATTGGAAATAGTTCATTTTATGTCGTAGGTGTATTGGCGGCGAAGGGAAGTTCAATTGCCGGTAACCCGGATAATTCGGTTTATATCCCCGTAACTACAGCGATGAATACGGTGGCCGGAACAAATACGCTTACAGATATTGAAGCTTATGTGAAAGATGATAATATGGTTGATGTGGCAGCGCTGGAAGTGAAACAATTAATGATTGACCGGCATAGTGTGACTGATCCGAATGTGATTAAGAAATATGCGATTTTTACATCGAAAGATTTATTGGCGACAGTAGGTAGTATTACCGGTATTTTGAGTGGTGTTTTGGCCGGAATTGCGGCTATTTCTTTACTCGTAGGTGGAATTGGCATTATGAATATCATGTTAGTCACGGTGACTGAAAGAACTAGAGAAATCGGTCTATTAAAAGCGATCGGCGCGACGCAAAATAATATTTTAATTCAATTTCTTATTGAAGCAGTTGTGTTAACTGTGTCAGGTGGTTTGATAGGGACTACTTTAGGTATCGGAGTAGGGTTTTTACTTTCCACTGTTTTGAAAGTGCCGTTTACTTTACCATATATGTCGATTTTGGCGGCTGTGATAGTGTCTATTTTTATCGGTTTGGTTTTTGGTATTTATCCGGCCCGGCGAGCGGCGAAAATGAATCCTATTGAAGCCCTAAGATACGAATAGATTTGTTTAAGACTGGTGCATCATGTTGGGGGATGGTTGTAGGAGATTACGTAAATAAACAAATAAAAGAATGAGAGAAAGATAGATTGCTTCGCTTCGCTCGCAATGACGTAAGACTGGATTCCCGATCAGAGCCTGTACTCGACCTGATCGGGGGTCGGGAATGACGGTGATTTACCATTTTCATTTTGCAATTAAACAAATTTTTGTGTTTGAAAATTAAATCATTAAAAATTGATTGAAAATTTTCCCTTACCTTCTGTGGTAAAATAATTCTGTGGTTATCTTTTATTCTCTCATAGGCTTAATTTGGCTTATTTATTTATTATATTGGTACGTTTTTTCACCGCGACCTAAATCAAGCGTCCACAATTACAATTGGCGAAAAGAAGCAGCTATTCGTATCGCATTTGTCATCCTAGTTATCGCATCGATTCGCATACCTGCGCTAAATCATTACTTCAGAAGTGTATATTTTCAAACCGCGTATTTTAATCCCATCATTGATAGCGTCGGTGTGCTTTTGTGCGCGGCCGGGATCACATTTGCCATTTGGGCTAGAGCGCATTTGGGCAGAAATTGGGGAATGCCGCGAACATTGCGGGAAAAGCCGGAATTGGTAACCACAGGTCCGTATGCTTATGTCCGGCATCCGATTTATAGCGGATTTATTTTGGCAGCGATCGGCACGGCATTAGTAAATGAGTTGTTTCTGCTGGTTTTTGTTTATGCTGTTATCTATTTTCTATATAGTGCTAGAATAGAGGAACACGACATGCTCCAGCTTTTTCCCAAAGAATATCCGGAATACCTTAGGCGAACCAAAGCTCTGATACCATTTATCTACTAGAATTCTGTCGTGACTTTTACCTTTCATGTGTCAAAGACTGGTGAGAACTTCGGTAACAGCTTATGGGTAGTTGAAGCGGTTTGGTAATTTTGTCATAATGAAACAGCATGTCGTCTACTCGAGTTTCCAACTTAGCTGGTATTATTGCTCCGGTTGTTTTCATCACACTTTTTACTATCGAAGGCTGGTTGCGGCTCGGATATAGTCCTATGAATATGTTTGTGAGCGAACTTTCACTCGGTTCATGGGGCTGGGTTCAGATAGTAAACTTTCTTATCACCGGCAGCCTGATATTTATTTTCGGTCGTGGAGTGGCTAAGCAATTTCCAACCGGGAAGGCAGCCAAAGTCGGCTCGACATATTTACAGATTATCGGTCTGAGCCTTATCGCATCAGGGCCATTTGTTACCGATCCTTCAGTCATGTTTAATCAAACTAGTATTCACGGAATTATTCATGGCATCTTCGGGGCAGTAGTGTTTTTACTTATGCCTGTCACGTGTTTTGTCTTTTTTCGTAGTTTTCAGCGTGATCCATTATGGCGGGTGTTTGCATGGTGGACACTTGCCATTGGAGTGCTATTAGTCATCGGGATCGGTTTCTTGAAAGTAAGCCAATTTCCCCAGAGCAGTCTATTTGAGTGGAAAGGTTTAATTCAACGGATAATTATTATATCGTATCTGGCATGGATATTCGCTTTTGCCGTACAACTAATTAAGTTGGGGCATTTAGGCAAACTCCGTGCGGTTTGACTTATTTAGTCTTTGGCTGAATTACACCAAACCAGTCTTTAAAATCACTTAGTTCTCTCACTTTGAGCGAACCGGAAGGAGCTTGCAGGATGTGCTCGATTGTCTCGAAATAGGCATCCATAATATCCTCAAATCGTTGAAAACTAGGCTGTTTCGGATTGGAAATTAGTAATTCGATAATAGTATCAGAGAGACTTAAAGCAATACCGGAGATAATTATCGCCACTTGCGCCGGGAATCGTGTTTTGAAAACCTTTTCTTTAATTCCTTGCCGAATAATAGATTCAAAGAAAGGGGAGACATATTTCATTGATTCATTGTTCAATTTTTGACGGATGAATAAATTATCATCCGTATACCACATCCGCATTAAACTAATAATTAATTCCTTTTGTTGATTTTTCCAACTGGCTGAAGAGGTAATATAACTATGAAATTTCTGAATAGCAGACAAATTTTTGTCCTGTTCAATAGTAATAATATAGCGTTTTGCATTTTCTCCCATGCGATCCACTAAAGCTTCAAGTATCTTTTCTTTGGAATAAAAATAATGATAAAGCGCGCCTTTGGAGATCTTCAGTCCATCAAGAATATCCTGAATCGTCATTTGGGTATAACCTTTGGTATAAATTAATTTTTGGGCAAAATCTAAAATTTCGTTGCGTTTGGCAGTAAATTCTTTTTGATTAACTATACGTGACATATTTTGTGGCAAATTGATGTTAGAAAATTCCCGGAATCAGTCTCCAACGTACTTTCTTTTCATATTCAGCGTAGCCGGTTAAGTCATTTGCAAGCATTTTTTCCTCATTTAATGCTCTAAGCGCGAAACCGAGAAAGAAGATTGGAACCAGAAACAAGCTCCACCATGTACCGAGCGCCAGCGGTGTACCCAAAATATAGATCAGCGCGCCGGCGTACATTGGATGTCGGATAATTGCGTAAGTACCAGTAGAAATGACTTTTTGGTTTTTTTCTACGTCTACATTCGATGCAGCGAAACTATTCTCGCGCGTAACCAGGTAGTAGATGTAAAGTCCGAGGAAAACCAATATCTCACCGAGAATGCTTATGTACCGGCACAGTAGACCAGCCGAATCTGTGATCAAGCGGGGGTAAAATAGTCAATGCCAGGATGAGAGGCATTCCCAATAATACAATTATTTTTTGCGTTCTCTCTTTTAACGGAGCAGAGAACGCCAGCCTTTTAAGGCTGGTGGTGAATGCAAACTCTATCGGAGCAAATCAAGTATTGATTTGCGGAGATAGAGATGTCATGATCTGTGCGTGACAGAGCATAAGACAGGATCAAGTACAAAACACAGATTACTTTTTCATTTAGTATTTTGTCCCAAGTACCGAAGGAGGGTACTTTTGGGGGATGTAAAGCGGAGACTGGGGGAATTATTCACACAAGCATGTGAGATGAATGACTGGGAGATCCATGAATTAAATATCCAGAAGGATCATGTTCACATGTTGTTGCAAATAAATCCCAGAGAAAGTCTGTCTCATGTCATGCAACTACTCAAAGGAGGGATAAGCTATATCATCAGGAAAGAATATCCAGACTTGGAAGAATTTCTCTGGGGGGACTCTTTCTGGGGAGATGGATTTTTTGCAGAATCGGTAGGGACAAAGAATGAAAAAGTAATCAGAGAGTATATAAAAAACCAAGACAAGCAGAGATCATGACGTAGGAGTAAAATCTCCGTCCTTTAGGACGGGGATTCCATTAATTATCATGCAGGGCAAATCCTAAATCTTTGCCGATAGTCTTAAGTATTATTTCTTTCTAAATACTTACTTCTTTCTAGTAGTGTTCTATTAAAAAAAATATAAGTTGAGCATAAAGGGGGTGAAATAAGGAAAAACTATTGACAATCTCTGCTATAATTGAGCATACTAATAATGGATGTCTAGAAGAATTGAAAAAACATCTACTGCCCAACCAACAAAAATTACTGTGAATGGTAATACTATAGTAGGTAGTACCTATGCCCAAGTTGTTGGTGTTTCAATTTCAGATAATGATGGAACATTGGAATTTGTATATGTTAATCCTCAGGTTAAATCAGAAGGTCATACTGTTGCTCGAATTACATTGCCGCGTAAATCCATAGAACAATTAGCAAAGATTATTCCAGATACAATTGAAAAATATGAGGAACAAAAAAAATAATAATATGTTCAATAAAGATTTTATTATTGTTAATAAGGAAGTCAGGAATGGAACCCCTGTATTTAAGGGAACGAGAGTTCCAGTATATTTTGTATTAGAACATATAGCTTTAGGCTGGTCTGTTAAAAAATTAAAAAAAATCTTTCCTACAGTTAAATCTGAGTATATTTCAGATTTAATTAATGATTTGGCGAAGGATTTTAAAGTACCTCATGTTGCATAGATACAAAAAGAGAGAACACTCTAAAATACCTCTTGGGAAAAAAGGGAAAATAGTTTGGGATGAAGGGGCTAATCCAGATTTAATTAAATATATTCATAAAACAGGATGGGAAGTTAAGAGAGTACCGAAATCTTCAAGAAATATTAGTATGAAAGATCCGACTTTGGCTATGAAATATACAGACGGTAGATTGCCTCTATTCACAAATGATTATACGTCTTATTCAGAAGAACCTCTGGAAAAAGCAGCAGTTGGTTACGTTGAACAAGAGCCAATGCCAGCAGATACTAAAGAATATTCAAACTATACGCAAAAGATTCAAAATTTTTTCTTTGATCATTACCCCAAGGATATTAGAGATAAAGTTTGGCATATACCAGTGGAATCAGAACCTTTCATAAAAGTTAAATCTCTAGATAAGGTTAGAAAAAAGAAAAAATAATGCCAAATGTTAAATCCCACTTTCCATTTGGGTTATCTTCGCACCTCCTCTTTGTTTCGTTTCAGTAAGCTTCTTGCTATAATGCAGATATGAATTTATCTGTAGGGATACACAGTTCACTATCCCAACTTTAGAATTTAAGTTTTTCTTCACGCTTCCGCCTCCGAATAAAGCAAGAATCATAGCCGAGAGAGGGCAATGGGGAGAATTGCACATTCAATGCTTCCTTGAGCGTAATCACATAGCCTCAATAATATTTATTCATAAAAGTCTATACTAAAGCGCACTTGACATCCATAAAAGTATATACTATAATGTGTCGTATAATGATAATTAGGCATCTAGACCAGGCTTTGACCAGCCATTTTTCCAAATATAAAGAAGTTTTGATTTTACTTGGTGCAAGACAGGTAGGAAAAACAACGATTCTTAAAAGGATTTTTTCTGATGCGCAGTATTTGACCGTTGATAACGAGCCTATAAAAAATGCGCTAGAAAGATATGATCCCGCAACTTATAAACAATTATTAAATTCAAATGGTGGCATCGTAGTAATCGATGAGATTCAGAACTTAAAGGATCCGGGGAGAGCTGCTAAAATATTTTATGACCAACTTTCTGAATACAAACTTATCATTACTGGTTCATCAGCATTTAATATTAAAAATAAATCTTCGGAAAGCCTTGCTGGTCGCAAGATAGACTATCATCTTTATCCGTTAACACTTAGTGAATACTTGGTGCAAAACGGTCTAGAAAGTAATCTGTCATTTCAACCAATAGAGAATTTACTTAATGGAGTAAGTGTTAAAGAAATATTTAAGCAATATGATCATAACTCACTCCTGAATAATATCTTAATATATGGCTTGTATCCTGCCATGCAATCTCATCCAAGTGATGCAACGTATTTGACCAATTTGATTGATAGTGTGGTGTTTAAAGACTTAGTTGAATTGTCGCTTTTAGAAAATAAATCTGCAGCGTTATCATTACTAAAACTATTAGCATATCAGATTGGTTCTCTGGTTAATTATGCCGAGTTAGCTTCAAAATTAAATATTGGAGAAAAGACAGTTAAAAGATATATAGAACTTTTTGAACAAAGTTTTATTATTTTTAAATTAAAGCCTTTTACGTCCCGAAAAAGAGACGAAATAGCGAAAATGCCCAAAATTTATTTTTACGATGTAGGACTTAGAAATGCATTAATAAATAATTTCGAACCAGTCGATAATAGAGGAGACGGCGGACAATTATTTGAAAATTTCATTATAAGTGAATTATTAAAGTATAATTATTATGGCAATTTTGGTTATAATTTGAATTTTTGGAGAACCAAAAGCGGTTCGGAAGTAGATCTGGTTTTAAATAAAACCAATAGTGATGTTATCGCTGTCGAGATAAAGAGTAAATCGCAGAGAGTCAACAAGGCATTTTTGTCTCGTTATCCAAAATCAAAATTGGTTGTTATATCTAAGGATAACTATTGGGTATAAGGATGGGTGGGGTGAGTCTATGCAGTTAATAAAAATGAAAGTAACTAACAAGAGAGAAAAAGCTAACTATAAAGTGCTTGAGGTCTCCGCAGACATTACTTTGTATAAATTTGCAGAGATCATTGTAAAGAGGTTTGGTTTCTACTTTGATCATTCATTTGGTTTTTATGATAATTTAGAGGATCATTTTAAATCAAAGGAAATTTATGAATTGTTTACAGATTTAGATGATGTCGAACATACTCCAGGAGCAAAAGGAGTTCGAAAATATTATTTTGTGAGTGATTTATTTAAAAATAGGAAGAAAATGTTATTTTTGTTCGATTATGGTGACACTTGGGAATTTATACTTGAAGTACTTGATGACTCTCAGCGAGTACAGGATGTCCCCAAGAATTATTACAAGTTATATGAGTCTCACGGTGAAGACCCAGAACAATATCCCGATATTGAAGATGAAGTAGAGGAGAAGTTTATTAATTAAAAAATAGAGAGCACTTGTTTATGTTTCAAATAAGCTATAGAGTTTCTCAGGTATAAGAATGTTCATTTCCGGTGGTTGGATAATGTAGATTTGAGTGGATAATTATAATCGGATTTTTTGTGCTAAAATGTTGAGGTATAGCTTTGAGTACGGTGGAAGGTTTTAATGTATGAATTTATCTGTAGGGATTGTCGGTCTACCAAACGTAGGTAAAAGTACGTTATTTAATGCCTTGTTGAAAAAGCAGCTGGCGCTGGCGGCGAATTATCCTTTCGCTACGATTGAACCAAATGTCGGAATTGTGCCGGTACCGGATGGAAGGCTTGAGGTTTTGGCAAAGATTGTTGCAGGAGAAGAGGCGGATCCTGCCGCTCGCTCTTCCCAAGGTGCTCCTGCTAGTCTTGCTGACGCTGCGAACGCAGATGCGCGCCTTGAGAGCCCTTCGCTCGCGTCACCCGCTAACCTTCCGCCGATTAAGCCGGCGACTGTTGAATTCCTTGATATTGCCGGACTGGTAAAAGGCGCGGCAGAAGGAGCAGGTTTAGGTAATAGATTTCTCTCCCATATCCGTGAAGTGTCGGTAGTTTGTCATGTCGTCCGCGCGTTTATCGATGAAAATATCATCAGGGAAGGCAGCAGTGACCCGGAAAATGATTTTGCGACCATTGAGACGGAATTGATGTTGGCGGATTTGCAATCGGCGATGAATATCCAATCGCGCATCAAACGTTCAGATGATCCGGTGCAAAAAATGGCAATTGATAAAGTAGTTGATAATTTAAATAGCGGAATTCCGGTTCGCGAAATGCGATTTAGCGAAGAGGAAAACGAATATTTAAAAACGCTTTTCTTCCTGACGGCCAAACAGGAATTGGTGGTTTTAAATGTCAGTGATGATGAATATACAGCGAAAAATGCTGATTCATTAGTTGAAAAATATGCCGATATGTTACAGATTTCCAGAGAAAGATTAGTGGTGATTAGTGCAAAAATTGAAGAAGAGCTGGCGCAATTGTCAGACGAAGAACAAAGTCAATATTTAGCCGATTTGGGTTTTAAGACTTCCGGTTTGGAACGACTTATTCAAAAAGCTTACAGCAGTTTGGGATTAATTTCTTTTCTTACAGCCGGGGAGAAGGAAGTGCGTGCTTGGACCATTCGAAAAGGTTCCACAGCTGTGGAAGCTTCAGGCGAGATCCATACCGATTTTATGAAAAAGTTTATAAAAGCGGAAGTAGTTTTCTTTGCCGATTTTGTAAAATTTGGCGGCTGGAAAGGGAGCAGAGAAAAGGGAAAGGCGAGATTGGAAGGGAAAGATTATATCATGCAGGACGGCGACGTCGTCGAGTTTAAGATCGGCGCATAAGCGAGCTTTTACAGGTTGCGATATATTGAGTGACAGATGATGTTTTATCTTTTGTTTTCTAAAAGTGTTACGAGCTTTTCTCTGGGGGTTCTTCTTCCTTCTTTGAAATATTTATTTACATCATCTAAATTGAAATAGTATTGGCCTTTAGCACCTTTTTTAGTTGGCACTTGTTTTTTATATGCTGCAATTCTAAGCGCTAATTTTTCTGCAGCAGTTAAATCGAGACTGGAAAGGGGTATAAGTTCATCATTTACTTCATTCGGGATATCAGAATACAGTTTAATTGATTTTGGAGGTGTAACTGTATCTAGCCTTAAGGCTTGATTTGTAATTTCATCATCATCTAAAATTTCAAATATTCTTTTATAAAGTATTGTAGGAGTTATTGAAGGCCCTAAAGCCTGAGCCAATATAAAAAGATCTTCTGCACTATGGCTCCAGATAGAGAACGTTACCATATTATCGAAATCTGTCTGTTTAAGATTAGGAGCCGTACCATCTCTTTGTAAAGCTTGGAATCTTCTAAGAGGATCTGTCAGTCTTTGAAAGATTTCAGGAGTAACGGATCCCTTTATGGAATTCAGTCTTGTATAGAAGCTCACGACAGGATCAACCTGGTGTTCGGTTGGTAGAGGGATTTTTCTTTCTATCGATTGTAGAGCCATAGTCTTGTATTATATTATATATAAGCTCATCAGTAAATCGGGAAATCTTTTCCTACTTGTCAGTATGCATGATTTTCGCTACAATATAAGCCACAGTTATGCGAATATACGAATTAGCATTAGTTTTACGTACCAAATTGTCAGACAAAGACCGGAAAAAAGTAGTGGATACGCTTAAAGAGTGGTTAAAAGACATGAAGGTAACCAAAGAAGAAGAATTTGGCCAAAAGCCGCTTGCGTATCCGATTAAGAAAGAAGCAGCCGGATATTATTTGACATTACATTTGGAAGGTGAGACTATACCGGTAGATGTTGAGAGACGAATTTTGCAAACAGATGAAGTCTTGAGACATTTGTTAATCAGAACGAAGTGACATGCAATGTCATCCTGAACTTGATTCAGGATCCAGAAAATTAAAAAAGATTCCGGATCAAGTCCGGAATGACAGTAGTTTATGGCGAGAAGTTTAAATCGAGTACAATTGATTGGTA
Organism: Patescibacteria group bacterium; assembly: GCA_035510695.1. Taxonomy (GTDB): domain Bacteria; phylum Patescibacteriota; class Microgenomatia; order Levybacterales; family UBA12049; genus DAIDHK01. Next base: position 30,347 of record DATKGO010000062.1, read on the forward strand.
ATTTAACTAGAGATCCGGAATTGCGTTATACGCCAAGTGGTACGGCAGTTTGTTCCTTTAGTCTGGCTACCAATCGGTCTTGGACAACTGATACGGGGGAGAAACACGAAGAAGCGGATTTTCATCGTATCGTTGCTTGGAATAAGTTGGCAGAACTTTGCAGCCAGTTTTTGGTAAAAGGTCGCAAGGTTTATGTAGAGGGACGTTTGTCTACCAGAAATTGGACAACGCAGGACAATCAACCACGAACTACAACCGAAGTTGTGATTGATGACATGATTTTGCTCGACAGTAAAGGTTTTAGCGGTAATAAAGCGGAAAATGCTGAAGAGAAAACCGAAGAGCCGAAAAAAACTAAACCGGTTGCCAAACATGAAGAACCTGCTCCGGAGGAACCGTCCTCTGATCAATCAGCGGAAGGCGAACCGCAAGTCGCGCCGGATGATATACCATTTTAATTATGAAAAAACCAGTACGAAGACCAATTAAAAAAATTCAAGCTCCTAAGGAGTGTTATTTCTGTAAAGAAGGGAAATTACCTGCTTATACAGATGCAGCTACCTTACAGAAATTTTTGACCGAAAGAGGGAAGATAGTCGGTCGTCTCCGCAGTGGACTTTGCGCTTTGCATCAGAGAAGATTGACAATAGCTATTAAACACGCCCGCCATTTGGCAATTTTACCCTTCATCTCCAGAGGATAAGGCTTAAAGCATCAAACTTTAAGTTCCAAAATTCAATAAAATTTCAAATCATAAAACTTCAAACTTCCTAGAATTAATTCAGTAAATGTTGTACAATAATTAAACACAATCAAATTTTGATTTTTGAATTTTGATTTTTGAATTTTTATTATGGTTTCCTTGCCCATTTCAGTTCCACAAAACGCAAATTTATTGGTTAAAGTAGGTGATCATGTAGTTCCCGGTCAAAAACTGGCCGAAGTTGTACAGGAAGAAGAACCCATTATTAATATTCCGGAACTGTTGAAAGTGCCGCTAAAAAAAGTTCCTTCAATTTTACAATTTCAACCGGGTGATCGAGTGGAAATAGGAGATATTTTGGCTATTCGAAAAAATGCTTTTGGCATGGTCGCTGCCAAATTAAAATCCAATGTTTCGGGAACTATCCTTCGTTTTGATCCTGATAGCGGTATGATAGCAATCGGTAATCCGAGAAAAATTGATGAAAGCAGTGTGCTTCTTTCACCACTTGCCGGTGTGATTCAATTATGCGATAATAACCAAATTGTCATCGAAACGGATGAACATGTAATTTCCGGAATTGGTGGTATTGGGACTAAGATTCAAGGGAAAATTTATCTTTTGCCCAATATAAAACAGGAGCAAATGGAGCAGCAGCAATTATTGCTGGAATTAAACAGCTCAATTGCCGACAGAATTGTTTTGGGAAGACAATTAAATCTGGAAGTGCTGGTTAAAATCATTGGCATAGGAGCAGCCGGTGTCATAGCGACCCATATTGATCCGACCGATTTGACATATTTACAACAAAAAAAATTGGCAATTCCTCTAATAGTTGTCCATGAGGATCAATTGCCGGTTTTGGTCAAACAGTCGGAGAAAGAAGTATTTTTGGACGGGGCAACATATACAATTTTATTACTTGCATGAAACCTGCTATTTTAAGAACAATTTTATTCATGCTTATCGCCGGTATTGCCGGATATTTTATCGGTACCAATACCGTTAATTTTGAATGGAAAACCTTTAATCCACAGATTACTGTTACCAGTAAAGAACCTCCGCCTTCTCTTTCCAATATAGACATGACGCAATTTTGGACTGTTCTGGAAAAACTGGATCAGGATTATTACAATAAATCGGTAATTAAACCTCAGGATATAGTTAACGGCGCGATTAGCGGAATGGTAAGTAGTTTGAATGATCCGTTTACCATGTATTTACCGCCTTCGGACAATAGTAGCTTTCAGCAGCAGATTTCCGGACAGTTTGGAGGAATAGGAGCGGAATTATTGGACGTAAATAAAGAGGTGACGATTCAGTCAACGCTTGATGATACTCCGGCGCAGAAAGCCGGATTAAAATCAGGCGATATAATTGCCAAAGTTGACGGGAAAACAGTTTCGGGTATGGATTTACAGTCTGTAGTTAATCTGATCCACGGTCCAAAAGGGACAACCGTAGATTTATCAATACTGCATAAAAATGCCAACGTTTTAGTGGATGTTCCGATTGTTCGCGATACTATAAATGTTAAAAGTGTTTCTTCTTGGGTAAAAGCAGTAAAGAATATTGACGGGATAAATACTAAAGCTGACGGATTGGCAACGCATCAAAATGATAAAGTTGTCTATATACAGTTATCACAATTCGGTGAACAGACAAATACAGAATGGAGTAAGATAGTTAATCAGATTTCAGTTCAGATGCTGAATGATAAAAGTATTAAAGGTGTCATTTTAGATTTGCGTAATAATCCCGGGGGTTTGTTAACTGACGCAGTTTATATCGGATCGGAATTTATCAGCAGCGGAACAATTGTCGAAGAAGAAGACGGGCAGGGGAATATTACAGCTCTACCGGTTAATCGTAAAGGATTATTAACAGACGTTCCTTTAGTTGTCTTAATCAACGGTGGTTCAGCATCGGCAGCGGAAATTGTTTCCGGAGCACTGCGTGATCATAAACGTGCCCCGTTGGTGGGAGAACAGTCATTTGGAAAAGGCACAGTCCAAGAAGCGGATGATTTGGGCGGGGGTGCGGGACTGCATGTAACAGTTGCAAAATGGCTAACACCGAATGGAACATGGGTAGGTAACGGAAAAGACGGTACCGGACTTAAACCTGATTTTGCAGTGAATCTTGACCCTAAAGCTCCAACGCGTGACACACAACTTGAAAAAGCGGTAGAAGTATTATTAAAATAAAGAAGAAAAAATTAAAATTTTCAGTTTCTTTTAATATTTATTCATTAGGCTTTAGTATTAAATAATAGTTTAACATGAGAAAATTAATTGTATTAATTGTTATTCTAATTATTTTTTTAGGTTTATATAGCGCCGCACAAGAATATTTACCTCAGTTTAGGCAATATCTTACGCAAGGCAGCAGTATGTCTGTGCTTCCAACTGAACAGGTTAAAGTCGTGAGCGAAGAATCCGTAACAATTGATGCTGTGAAGAAAGTCGGTCCATCTGTAGTTACTGTTACAGAAGAATCAGCTCCTTTATCGTCTGATGATCAATCATATGATATCGGTCCGTTTTCAATTTTTGGTCAACTGCCTTCTGATAATTCAGATGGGCCAACGCCAACTCCATCACCGCAAAGTATCGGTTCGGGATTTATTCTTACCAAAGACGGATTAATTGTAACCAATAAACATGTGGTAGCGGATGTGGGAGGTAATTATAAAGTGACGACCAGTGATGATAAGGTTTATGATGTGAAAAAAATTTATCGTGATCCTTTGAATGATATTGCGATTTTACAAATTGATCCCACACAAAATTCCGGCAAAACATTGCAGCCGGTACCACTGGGTGATTCTTCTCATCTTCAAGTTGGACAGTTCGTTATTGCTATCGGAACAGCGCTGGGTCAATTTCCCAATACTGTTACAACCGGTGTTCTTTCCGGTGTTGGTAGAGGTATTACCGCCGGTTCGGATTTGGAAGGTTTTGTGGAACAACTTGATAATGTTATTCAAACCAGCGCTGCAATTAATCCCGGTAATAGCGGCGGTCCTTTGTTAAATTCTTCAGGTCAGGTAATTGGAATTAATACAGCGGTTTCCGAGAGCGGACAAAATATTGGTTTTGCTTTGCCGATAAATGTGGTAAAAGATTCTTTGAGTAATTTTAATCAGACAGGACAATTTAATAGGCCATATATCGGTGTGGCATATAAAATGATTAGTCAGGATTTGGCGATTGCCAATGATTTACCCCAAGGTGCATATATCCAGGATGTGGTTTCCGGTTCACCGGCCGATAAAGCGGGATTAAAACAAGGAGACATTATTACGAAGATTGACGGGCAAAAAATGACCGGCGATAACGCTCTTTCGAATTTTATCAGTAGGAAAAAAGTAGGGGACAGTATTGATATTACATATTGGCGTAATGGAAAATCAAATGACGTTTCGGTAACTTTAGTTGTATCTCCGGGGCAGTAAAATTGCTATTTGCAAAATTTTTACATATCTATTACAATACATCAAATGGCTACAAAAAAAACAAATTTAAAAAATAATCCTAAGACAACGAAAACTCTGGTTGCCTCTGCAAAGGTTACTAATAATTCAGCTAAAATAAAGAAAGTTACTCCGGTTACGGCGAAAAGAAAAACGACTCCAACTTCTCGCAAAACTTCTACAACGTCTCATGCAGTTAATGTGGCACCTGTTAATAAAACTGTAAATTATTCAGATCTTATAAAAAAGCAATTGCCGATTCGTCGTTCATATATCATCGCAATAATTGCCGCGGTTGTAGTTTTATTTCTTCTTTATACATATAAAGGTGTGTTTGTTGCCGCAGTTGTTAACGATCAACCAATCAGTAGATTAGATGTTATTAAATCTCTTGAACAGCAAGGTGGGAAACAAGCTTTACAAAGTATTGTTACGACAACATTAATTAAACAAGAAGCAAATAAGCGCGGTATTTCCGTTAGCCAAAATGATATTAATAACGAATTAAAGACAATTCAGGGTAATCTTTCAAAACAAGGACAAACTCTTGATTCAGCTTTAGCTGCGCAAGGAATGACCAAACAATCTCTAATTGATCAAATCACATTACAAAAGGAAGTTGAAAAAATGGTTGGTCCGGTTACGGTTACAAATAAAGATGTTAGTGATTATATAAGTAAAAATAAAGCCAATATTCCTCCGGGAACCACTGATGCGGCAGTAAAAACGCAATTGCAGCAGCAAGAATTACAGCAAAAAGAACAATCCTTTGTTGAAGGTCTGCAAAACAAAGCGAAGATTTCCTACTGGGTTAACTACTAATTTTCCTCTTGACAAACATCTCACCATAGCGTCTAATATAGATATATGGTAAAGAAAAAATATAGCAAAAAATCAGCCCCACGATCCCACAAATCTGTTAAAACCTTTGCAGCAGTTGATTATAATTCTTTTATTTTAATTTTAGCCGGAGCATTGGTAATTATTTTATTAATCTATTTTTTGACTTTCTTTAAATAATTTTACTAGCTTGCGGACAAGTTGGAAGTCCACAAGCTAGTATTTTTTATGGTCTTCACTTGTTTAATATTGTTCGGATTTCTAAAAAAGCCTCTCAAAATTTTGTAGATATCCAAATCAAAACTAATATCCTGACTCAATTGTTCATTAGTCGCGTCCTCAGTATATTTTATACTGCCGATATAACACCACTTATCAATAATAAAATGTTCTTTCTTTTTATTTAGAGGATTGTATTCTTCAATTATAATCGGACCTTTAAACGGCCAGGGTTTTACTTTAATTTCGGAAAAAGCTTGAAGAAAACGCATGTTATATTTTATTGCCGGCTCTTTGCCAATACAAGCCCCTTTGCAGATGTCCAAACGATATGAGAAGCATGACGAGTTGGTCTTTTCAATTCCAAGTAATTTATCACAAAGTGAATATTCTTTCACCATGCGAGCAAGGTAATCCTTAGCCTGTCGTTTTGAACGGAAAAAGCCGACAAAATTTTCTAATTCATTGGGATCAATTGTCGTAATAGTTTGCATGAGAATAGTGGGATAATTATTTTTGTCGGTTTGACTCATTAATGCGATTAATTCATTTTGTTTTCGTAGTTGGTGATTGTATAAGGGCAATAGTTTTTTCACCAATTTGGCTTCCAGAAATAAAGCACCTAACTCTCCGGCAGTGACAATCGTTTCGATTCGTTCAATTTGCTGCGAAATTTTCATCTCTTTATTATTCCGAATATCAGCACTAAAGTGGGAAAGTACGCGTTCTTTAATGTTTTTACTTTTCCCAACGTAAAGCGGTATATCATTGGCGGAATAAAAAATATATACGCCGGGTTCTTCGGGTAAAACCTCCAGGTCTTCATGTTTAAGCTTCATTGGCAGCGAAGGTTTTTTCATCGCTGCCCCCAAGGCTTTTTCCAGTGTTTCCAAACTAAACATGGTTTGAACTTTATTATAAAATTGGTAAAGCAGATGAGCGTCTTCATATGCACGGTGTCTATTTTTACAGACTAAATTTAATCTTTGCATAACAGCATCCAGATTGTGGTGAGAGTGAGTAGGGAAGAGATAACGAGAAAGTTTAACAGTGCAGCATTGTTTGGGAGCAAATTTTATTTCTTCACGAGCAAATTCATATTTGAGAAAACTGTAGTCAAAGCGCGCATTATGTGCGACAAATATACACTCATCCAATAGCTCAAAAATAGTATTTTTTATTTCTTGAAATGTTGGTTTGTTTTCTAAATCTTTAGCAGTGATACCGGTAAGTAATGTAATTTCAGGAGGAAGGTGACATTGGGGGTTTAGTAACTGATTATATTGTTGAACTATTTTATTATCTTCAACCCGGATAATGCCGATTTCAATGACGCGGTCATATTGATACCGCGTACCGGTAGTTTCAATATCAACAAAAGCGAGTTTTTTCGGTAGCATAAAGTTTTTCAATCCTAACAGAAAAATTTTCTCATTACAATCTCTATTTTTAGCATTTTCTCAGTGTCCTCTTACAAAATTTTTACTTAAGACACACTGTGCTGTGATTTCAAGCATATATAGTAAATTCTCTTTCTGGGAAACTTATCTTATGAAAAAGTTTTTATTCTCTTTCTATGCATTTTTTTTGCTTTTTTTAAATTTACCTATGACAAGTCGCGCCCAAGCCGACAGTCCCACAGATTCGCCTTCGCAATCTCCAACTAATACCCAGTCCAGTCCAACCACCTCGGTCTCTAATAGTCCATCTGCAGCTCCATCATTAACTGCAAGTTTAATCCCGGAAGAATCTCCTTCATCCACACCCAGTGTTTCGTCAGACCCTTCAGGTTCGCCGACGCCTTCTGTCAGTACGACCCTTACTCCCACTTCATCAGTGACTCCATCTCAAACCTTAACATCTACGCTTAGTGGTACGCCCAGTGTTACTCCTACAGATACTTCAAGTACAACTCCGACCCCAACAAGTTCTACAGATACGTCGACTCCGACGAGTCAACAGGCTCAGACAAATTCCGGGAATACTCCCACACCTACGCCGACCAATACCCCAACTCCGACACCTACGCCAAAACCTTTACTAATTCTTAGATCAATACCACCTCAAATCTCTGCCTTATTACCGTTAAATTTGTTGGATATGTCATATTATTCATCGCATAGATTGTCTCCCCAGGTTACACGTAATGCCATTTTTGTGGCGGCCATGTTCTTCATTTTCGGTTTAGTTTTTATTCAACCACAGCCGGTACGATTATTAACTATGAAACTACGTAATAAATTAGCAATGTTGTCTTCGCCTTTTTCCAAGAGGATTTCTTTTGAAGGTTAATATTTATGGTAAGAAAATATATCGGTTATTTACTTATTTTTATAGCAGCATTCATTGTTATTGTGGTCGCTTATTTAAACTCAAACGTTAGCAATCAAACGCCGACGTTTTCATCATATACCTTACTTACTTCTTCATTTGAAGCTTATAAAAAACAATTTCTCAATTCTGACGGCAGAATCATTGATACGTCACAAAACAATATTACGACATCGGAAGCGCAAAGTTACGCATTACTGAGAGCTGTATGGACTGACGATAAAACCACATTTGATCAAGTTTGGCGTTGGACTCTAGATGATATGAAAAGGCCAAACGATAATCTTTTTGCCTGGCAGTGGGGTAAATTGCCTAACGGTAAATATGGAGCCTTGCCAAACGGAGGAATAAACAGCGCGACCGATGCGGATACGGATATTGCTTTGGCTTTAGTGCTGGCTGCGCATCGTTGGAATAACTCGAGTTATTTGACAGCCGCAGAAAAAATCATTCCGGATATATGGCGTTTGGAAAGTACAACTGCCAATGGTAAACGCTATATTACTGCAGGTAACTGGGCGGTAAATGGTAACGAAGTTGTTTTGGATCCATCATATTTTGCGCCGTATGCCTATAGAATTTTTGCCGGTATTGATAAAAAAGATAATTGGCTATCATTGATTAATCCAGGATATCAAATGTTAACCGATGTGGGAAATGCGCCTTTGGATACGGGTAATCCGGTCGGCTTGCCGCCCGATTGGGTAACCATTCAAAAGGATAACGGTGCGCTAAAAGTCACCTCGCTTCCCAATACAACCACGGATTATTCCTTTGACGCGATGCGGGTTCCGTTTCGAATTGCGTTGGATTATTACTGGAATAAAGATGCTCAGGCGAAAACTTATCTTTTAAATTCATACTCTTTTTTATTGAACCAATATCAAACAAACCATATGTTGGCGGGAAGTTATAAACATGATGGGAAACCTTCATTGACACAGGAAAATCCGATTATGTATTCTTCCAGCATAGGTTATTTTATGTTAGCCAATCCGGCAGTTGCTAAAGATATTTATAATAATAAAATTTTGAAATTATATTCAAATGACAGAAATAGTTTTAATAATAATCTAGGTTATTATGAACAAAATTGGTTGTGGTTTGGAGCAGCTATGTTTAACGGATACCTACATAATTATTAATTTCTAATTTTTAATTTAAAATGAAATTTAAAACATTAAAAATTCAATAAAAATTTAAAATTAAGAATTGAAAATTATAAACTTATGGAACAGGAAGTAATTCAATATTCATTTGTACAAAAGTTTTTTTTGAGTCTCACTATTTTGATGGGTTTGGTCTATTTCAGTTGGTGGTTTGATTTTTCTCATGCAGGCAATTGGTTGTTGTATGGTTTGTTATTTATCGGTGAGATTTATCATATTACAATGGCTCTTACTTTTTGGTTGACTATTTGGCCGTATAAACAAAAAGTTTATCCGTCGTTGAATGCGGCCAAAGTAAATTTATCAGTTGCGGTTTTTATTCCTGTTGTTTCCGAACCTTTGTCGATTATTCGTCAAACTATTCTTGCCGCGAAAGGCATGGTTTATGAGAATAAAAAAATTTATGTATTGAGTGATGCTTATGTCGCAGGTCGAAACAACTGGCAGGACATAGAAGAATTGTGTAAGGTTCTAAATGTGGAATGTATCACCAGAAAAAAAGCAGGTGGAGCAAAAGCCGGGAATATTAATCACGCGTTGTCGGTGATTAATGAAGAAGTAGTGGTAATTTTTGATGCGGACATGAAGCCGAAAAGCGGCTTTTTGCAAAAGGTGATGCCGTACTTTTCCGATCCCGCTATGGCTTTCGTTCAGACTCCTCAATACTATAGTAATCAAGAGGCTAACTCGGTAACTCAGGGTTCGTGGGAGCAGCAGAATTTCTTTTTTGGTCCGATTATGATTGGCAAAAACAATTATAATGCCGCCTTTATTTGTGGCACCAATGTCGCCATTCGAAAGGTTGCTTTAATGCAAGTAGGGGGAATGTGTGAAACAAATATTGCCGAGGATTTTTTAACTTCTCTGATGATTCATCAGAATGAATGGAAGTCCGTTTATCTGCCGGAAGTTCTGGCTACCGGACTCGCGCCGTTGGATTTATTATCTTATTACAAGCAGCAATTGCGCTGGACAAGAGGATCACTGGAAGTACTTTTTGTTTTTAATCCGCTGTTTAAAAAAGGACTAACCTTCATGCAGAAAATTCAATATTTGTCTTCGGGACTTTATTACCTTAATGGTTTAATTGTTTTATTGGACATGATGATTCCGATTATCTTTTTACTTTATGGCGTACAACCGGTTAGCTCGAGTACTACGTCATTTGCTCTTTTCTTCGTTCCCTATATGTTTTTAAGTCTATACACTATCTATATCGCTTCCAATAATTCAATTAGTTTTAAAGCTTTTTCATTTTCTCAAGCGAGTTTTTATTTACAACTTGTTGCTTTTTGGTCACTTATTACCAGACAAAAAATGAAGTTTGCTGTCACTTCAAAAAATAAAATAGAAGGGAATTTTCTTTATCTTTGTTATCCGCATCTTGTTTATATTTTATTAGCTTGTTTTTCTATTGGAATGGGAATAGAACGTGAAGGATTACATCCGGCAGTGCTTGCAAATGTGGCGTGGGTTATTTTTAATATGACTATGTTTTTGCCGTTTATTGCAGCATCGATTTCTTGGAATAGAGAACTATCGGTACAGATACAACCGGCGATTTAAAGTATGGAACAATCACCAATTATTCAGAAACATCATAAGCATATTTTATTTACGATCAGTATGTTTTGTCTGATCGGTTTGGCAATTATTATTAATTATATTACCGTATCCAGTCAATCCATTCGTTTGGACGAATCCCAATCATTATGGGCGGCCACCAAATCAATTCCGGCACTTTTGACTTGGACATCTCAAGATGTGCATGTGCCTTTGTATAATTTAATGTTACATTTTTGGATACAGATATTCGGTACGAATATTGCCGTTGTCCGAAGATTATCTTTTATGTTTTTTCTTTTGACTTTACCGGTTTTATATAAAGCCTTTAGACAAGTCAGCAACTACAGAGTAAGTCTTTTAGCGGTTACGATTTTTGCTTTATCACCGTTTATTCTTTGGTATAGCGATGAAGCGCGTATGTATACTTTATTTGCTTTTGCTACGGGCCTAAATCATTTATATTTTATTAAATTTTATAATTCCAATGGCGAGAAGTGGAAGTTTGGTTATTTTTTATCGACAATGCTTGGACTTTTTTCGCATTACTTTTTTTTCTTTTTACTTGTTACTCAGTTTATTTATATGTTAGGAATTATTTATTTTACCAAACCCAGACAACTTCCATTGCTACAAAAAATTCAGATAAGGAAGGGATTAATTATTCGTTATGTTCAAATTATGTTGTTGTGTGCGGTTTTGTTTCTTCCTTGGGTAATGTTTGTCCTTTCTTCCGGAGCAGCTGCAAATACACAACCTCTGATTCCCGCGCCTACGACGTATAATATTTTCCAAGCGTTTATAAATTTTTTATTAGGTTTTCCAAGTACGCAAGTTCAAACACTGGTTATTTCTCTTTGGCCGTTAATTGTTTTATTATTCTTCTTTATTTTTACCAGACGGAGATCAATGCATATTAAAAACAGCGGCTATTTTTTATTAACGGCATTTCTGCCGATTGTTATAGTATTTGCGATTTCATTTATTCGTCCTATTTTTCTTTCGAGATATTTAATATTCGTCACACCGTCATTGTTTTTTGTATGCGCCTGGATGCTGCTTAGTTATTCTAAGAGAATCTCAAGTGTGTTGGTTACGGCATTTTTAGTGATGATGGTATCTTTACTCTTGTACCAAAATATTTCTAATTCCACTCCGGTTAAGGAAGATTATGTCGGAGTTTCAGATTATTTGGATCAGAATGCAACCGAGTCAGATGTTATAGCGATTAGTGCTCCTTTTACTATTTATCCGATTGCGTATAGTTATACAGGGCAGGCAGGTATTGTCACGATTCCACAATGGGATTTGTATAATTCCGGTCCGATTCCGCCTTTTTCTTTAAGTAGTTTTCAGCAAAATTTGGCAACTTATACGACTGAATATAATCGGATATATGTTGTTTTGTCTTATGATCAGGGATATGAGTCAAAAATTAAGAATTACATGGATACGCATTATAAAAGAGTTATCCAAAAAACGTTTTCTCCTGGATTGGAAGTTGATGCTTATCAGTTGAGATATGACGCGGTGTTGACGGAGAAGTAGAGGTTAGGGAGTTGGGCTGTCGATTGCCGAATAATCAATTTCCGGAATGTTGCCTTCCATTATGGACGGTAAATTACTCCATGATTGTTTAAGCCGGTGATCGGTGAGACGATCTTGCGGGAAATTGTAAGTTTTAATTTTTTCCGATCGCATACCGCGGCCAACTTGTGTGGATCTGAGTGAAGAGATTTCTTTTTGTTGTTTTTCTACTTCCAGCTCCCATAATTTGGCACGCAGCATAGTCATAGCTATTTCTCGATTTTGACCTTGGAAGCGTTCTGTACGGCAAACTACCACTATGCCGGTTGGTATATGTACTAAACGAACAGCAGTGGAAACTTTATTCACGTTTTGTCCGCCATGTCCACCGGCTCTGAAGGCTGCAAATTCAACATCATCGGGATTTATATGTAAATCAATGTCTTCCAACTCCGGTAGAATTGATACAGTTGCAGTTGAGGTATGAATCCGTCCGCGTTTTTCGGTTTCCGGTACTCTTTGTACACGATGCACGCCGGCTTCATATTTAAAAGTATTAAAGGCACCGTGACCTGAAATTTTAATGACATTTTCGTCTAGGGATTCCACTTTAAAGCCTTTAATCTGCGCGTAGCGGGAATACATTCGCAATAATTCTTCTGACCAAAGTTTTGCTTCATCGCCTCCAGCAGCACCTTTAACCTCCAAAATTACGTTTCGTTCGTCCAGAGAATCATCGTTTGTATCTTCTTCATGAATTGTAGATTGGATGGCTTGTTTTTGGGCTTCCAAATCGGCGATTTCTACTTTTGCCATTTCAGCCATAACGGGATCGGCCAAAAGCGGTTTGGCATCTTGGATTTTTTGTTCAAGTTCTTGAATTTGTGTTAAACGGTAATCCATAAATTGAGTTATAACATTATAACTTGATGAACTTTACGAACTTAAAGTAGCTTTGCTACTTTAAGGATTGTAGCATTTCCCGAAGCGTCTGGGGGCCTTCCTGCGCTTTGCGTTTGTCTTCTTTCTTTTTGGTTACAGTTGCTTTATAGGTTTGAGCAGCACTGCGTTTATCTTCAAAGCGTTTAATAGCGGATTTAGAGTCCAGGAAACGCTGCTCGCCGGTATAAAACGGGTGGCACTTATAGCACAATTCAACGTGAAGCGTGTCTTTAGTTGATCCGACAGTAAAACGGTTACCGCAAACGCAGATAACCTGAGCTTGATCGGTATAATGTGGGTGGATGGTTGCTTTCATACGTTCATATTATATCGTAGTTAGGCCAAGTTGGCAAGCTCGTATACAGAAAATGTTTTCTTACAATCTTGTTACCAAAGCTGGCTTGCTTTACATACAATCTTAAACTATGTTTGTGACATGCCGCAGTCAGGGGATATTTTCATTCGCTCCCCATCTTTACCCACCTCACAGCCTCAGAATTGGGTAAAAAAACAACAAATTGTCTACAATGATATGCCTACTCAACAGGGGATAAAACACGGAATGAGTATCTTACGACGTGCTCCGCCTTTACTTAATAGTATTCTAAATAATAAGTTTTTCCCTCGAATTTTACTTAATGAGAGTAAGGACAAAAGTTATCCTGAAATTTTAACCGAATTATATAAAGAAGAATTTAAACAAAAAGAAAGTATAAAAAAGAGAATATTAGGAGCGGTAACCAAGTCGCAACGAATTATGCTTTCTCTATCTTCAATTTTTCCCCTGGATTTATTTCCAAGTAGTTTAATTATTGATGAAACCAAATTGACTATAATTTATCGAGACTTTTTTGCTTCGGCCAGAATTCATCAGGTAGATATAAAAGATGTCTCCAATGTTTTTGTAGAATATGCATTGTGTTTTGCCACTTTGAAAATTGTTTCGCGTACCTTTGTGGATAATGTCATGGATATTACAAATCTATATAAGAAAGATGCTATGCGGGCGAAAAGTATGATCGAAGGTTTAAGGATGTTTATAAATGAAAACATTGATACATCCATGTATGAAACTGAAGAATTGTGTGAAAAAATATCTGCCTGTTATGATATAGGAGATAAAAATTAGTTGTCTTTGAGTTGAGCAATTACTTCTTCCAGATTGAGAGTTTTTTGTTCACGGGTTTTAAGATTTTTTAATACAACAACGTTTTTTTCTACTTCATCGGGACCTTGGATTATTACAAAAGGTATTTGCTTTTGATCGGCGTATTTTAATTGTTTTTCCATTTTGGCATTGCTGTCGGAATAGAGTTCACAATTAATATTGTTCGAGCGAAGTCGAGAACTTATTTCCACAGCTTTATCTTCAAAATCCATATTGAAGATACTGACTAACACCTTTGTAGTTTGTAGGGAGGTTGGGAAAAGATTTTTTTCTTCCATAGCATCAAGTAAACGGTCAAATCCCAAAGCAAATCCGACTGCCGGAACCTGCCTGCCGGCAAGTAGCCCAATTAAATTATTGTAACGTCCGCCGCCTGCTACAGAACCGGCAGTATACCCATCAATTTCTATTTCAAAAATAAGACCGGTATAATAATCGAGCCCTCGGGCAAGGGTAGGTAAGAATATAAATTGCTCAGCAGATATTCCCATTCTTTTGATGAGGTGAAAAATAGTTTTCAAACGCATAGTCGGCTGTTGGTTTTGCAAACTTTGCAGAATAAAAGCGGCTTTTTCTTTAGCCAAACCGTTTTGTACCATTTCCTCAATTACTTTTTCTTCACCGATTTTTTTAAGTTTATCGATTGAACGAATAATCATCGGCAGTTCATCATCTTGGATATTAAATTGTGAGTTTTTAGTTAATTCGTTAAAAATATTTCTGTCATTGATAAGAATTTTGAAATTAGGGAAGCCTAAAGCCTCAATCGTTTTTCCGGCGGCAACAATTGTTTCCGCGTCGGATAGGGGAGTGTCAACCCCGACTATATCCACGTCACATTGCAGAAATTCTCGGTATCTGCCTTTTTGCGTGTTTTCCGCCCGCCAGACAGGTTGAATTTGATAGCGTTTAAAAGGCATAGGTAAGAGAGGTTGACCTTGTGGTGAGTTTGCCGAACCATATTCGGAAATTACACGGGCCAATGGAACGGTTTGATCATAGCGCATAGCCACGCGGCGGCCTCCGTTGTCCTCGAAACGGTACATGAGTTTATCCCCTTCGCTTCCATACTTACCCATGAGCAGTTCTTCGTATTCCAAAGCCGGCGTTTCCAATGGCTCAAAGCCAAAGGAAGCGAATGCAGATTTGATTTTCTCAATCATGTATTGCCGCTTTCTGGCTTCAATGGGTAGAAAGTCTCGAAATCCTTTTAATGTTTGAATATTCATAACCATATCATAGCATATACTGAGCTTATTCATAATAGGTGTTATAATCAAGCTATGAAACCTGAAGAATTATTATTGAAACAGCTCATGTCGATTCCTTCAGTCAGTGGTAATGAGACTGAAATTGGAGAGTTTATTTTTACATTATTAAAAAAAGAAGGGTTTAATGTAACCAGACAAACAGTGGATAAAAAGCGATTTAATGTAATTGCCAAGTTAGGTAATCCCCAAATTTATTTACAGGCGCATATGGATACAGTACCGCCATTTATTCCTTACAGTGCTGACGAAACATATATTTATGGAAGAGGTGCCTGCGATACAAAAGCCTCAATTGCTACTATGATCACTGCGGCAATTCAGTGTAAACAAAAAGGTTATAGCAATTTCGGATTGTTATTTACAACAGCCGAAGAAACTGATTTTGATGGAGCCAAAAAAGTTATTGAAAATAAATTACAGGTGCCTTTTATTATAGTAGGGGAACCGACATCTTTAGATATAGTAAATGGACATTTTGGTTTAAATATTTTTAATATAACTGCGAAAGGTAAATCAGCCCATAGCAGTAGGCCAGAGCAAGGTATAAATGCCATTGATATACTGAGTCAGATTATTGCAGAGGTAAAGAAAATAAAAGTTCATCCGGAAACATTAATAAGTTTGGTACAAATTAATGGCGGTGTGGCTGATAATATTATTCCGGAATTTGCTGAGGCAACATTTAGTATGCGGATTTCTCCCAATGATAAACAAGATTATAATTCTATGGTAAAAAAATTTTTACCCAAGAATTCTCAAATAGAAGTGAAACAGAATATTGGCAGCGTCTATTGTGATATTCCCGATGAGCTGTCATTTATACAGACCCGTAGAAGTGTAAAGTATTTTACCGAATTGTCGTTTTTCAAAAAGGGAGTTGTTATAGGTCCGGGAGATATTCTTTATGCGCATGGAGCCAATGAAAAGATAATACGGAGCGAATTACCTAAAGCAGTAAAAATCTATTCGCAAATTATAAAGAATTATTGTTTAGATTCTAAAACTAAGTGATTCAAATTAAATAAGCGCTTTAGATAGTGATAAAGTTTTTTGAAGAATTGGTTAGCTGAATGAGTTTACCGTTTTGAATTGTATATAAGTCTTCAATTCGGATCCCGTATTTGCCATTTAAACCCTGCCTGCCGGCAGGCAAGTATATTCCCGGTTCAAGAGAAAAGACCATACCTTCTTTTAGTTCGTCTATGGAGTTTGGTGAGAGAGAAGGAGCTTCATGGACTTCCAGACCGATTCCGTGACCGAGAGAATGGGGAATAGAGGGATAACCTTGAGAAATAATATGTTGTCGTGCAATGTGATCGAGATCTGCAGCGTTAACAATGTTGTCATTCCGGACTCGATCCGGAATCCAGTCTTTATCTCTCTGGATTCCAGCTTTTGCTGGAATAACAGAAGATGCTGAACTAAATTCAGCATGACGTTTAAATTTGGATTGCTTCGCTTCGCTCGCAATGACGTTAGTAATGAACGCCACTGCTTTTTGTTGTGCGGTTAAAACTGTTTCATAGACTTTAATTTCCTCAGCCTTTGGTTTACCGAAAAATAAAGTTCTGGACATATCGGAACAATAATTTTCAAATTTTACGCCAAAATCAAAAAGGACAAATTGATTGGGTTTTAATTTATTATCACCGGTCAAATGATGGGGGATAGCTGCGTTTGCTCCGAATGCAACAATTGTCGAAAAAGATAGTTCAGCCCCCTGCTCGCGTATAAAATTTTCCAATTGATAAGCCAATTCTTTTTCAGTTATTGACTCATGAATTTGTTTAAGAATAAAAGTAAACGCGGCATCGCCAATAGCACAGGCTTTTTGAATAATTTGAATTTCATCTCTAGTTTTTTGTTCTCTAAGTGTTCTTAAATTTACAGTTTTAAGTTCCGGCAATACTTTTTTAAATGTTACATATTCGGCAACGGTCAAATTGTCTCCCTCAAACCCGATGCTTTCTATTTTTTCCTCTGTTATAATTTTTTGCAGTAATTTAGAAGAGGAATTTTTTTGATTTCTTTCCAGAATTTGAAAAGTTGGAACTGCATCTTTAACCTGCTCGGTATATCTGGCATCAGTAATTAAATATTTGTTTGTCTTTGTGATAAACAGGTATGCTTCCCGTTCATCTTTAGAGAATCCGGAATAGCCTGTTAAATAAATAATGTTGGGAACGGAAGAAATTAGAAGAGCATCAAGGTGACTGGTATTGAGTAAATTGTGTAAGTAATCCATTTATAAAATTTACAATTTTCAATTTTCAATAAGTATTCAATGTAACAATGTTTCAATGAAAATTCAATGTAAATTGTAAATTAGAAATTGAAAATTATTTTATTTTGCTCCGACGGTTGGAGTTGTGGTAGTTGCGTTTGTTGGCTGAGCTGTCGGAGAAACTGCAACATTGATTGCCGGATCGGCGGCAACTTCGGGAAAATCAATAATTCGATTAGCCACAATCATACTGGGAGTATTTTTATCGGGATAACCCATGATGAAAACACGATCACCGACAGCTAATTTGGAAAAACCGGATTTAGTCAAATCGTCTACTTTGGTAAAAGTATAAGATTTAGTAATTGTTTCAACATCAATTAAGGTTTGCTTCTGGTCTTCCTTTAAAATATAAAATTGTCCGTTTGCCCGATCAATAGAACTGACAACGCCGGTTAGATAGGTGGGAGTGGTGATTACATCGATAAACCTTGCCAAAAGGTGTTGAGTATCCTTGTTATATAAACCTAAAACGCTAACCAGGGTGCCTTTATTTAAATCGGAAATACCCATTGAAGCATTATTTGGAGATGAGAATTTAGTTATTTCGTCAACATCTACAATCCGTATATTGTTTTGTACATCGTTTAAGGTAATTTGTGTACTACTTACATCGGTTATAGTTCCAACAATTCCACGTTTTTCAACCAATTTTAGCTTGGCAGTTTCTGAAACAACTTTTTCTCGTATTTGATTAATTTGATTTAATAAATTTTGGTCTGTGGGTTTAATTGTCGGCGACGGATTTTGACTGGGAGTCGGGGTGACGGCAAAAGATTGGGTATTGGTTGTTAACAATAATATTGCCAAGCATATTACTGTTATTAAGATTTTTTTTATGGATTTGAAATTGTTAAATTTTTTCATTGTTAAATTGTTAACCTGTTTTTAGAAATCTTCTGTCGAATAAGTAACTGTTTTTAATGTTTTTTGTTCCGATCCGTCAGGGAAGATTGCCGTAATTTGTAATATATTTGTATCATCATCCAAAGTCGTGGTTAAAGAAAAACTGCCGTCCGCAGACGCGATTGCTACTTGATCGGTACTGGGAGTTGAAACAATGATGGTTGAATCTTTGGTTGCCTTTCCGTTTACTTGTAGACTTCGACTGTCTGTCACCATTTCATCGCTGGGATTTTGAATAATTAAATAATCATTGGAATTTCTTGGAGTTTGGGTCGGAGTTATTTGCTTGACTGCTGCGTTTAGAACTGAAGATTTGTTTGAGCTTTTTACATAATGTTGATAGATAAAATAGGTTCCTCCGGCGGCCATTAATCCAACCAACACAGCGATAAATGATAGAATAATTCGTTCAGATTTCATAGGAAAGGGGTAGGCACGACAAATCATAGCGTTTAGACTAACTCTTGTCAAGGAACACTTGTATATGCTAGGATGGGTCAGATGGAAATTGCATTACTTTCCGCCAATTCACTTCGTTTAAAAGGAAAAAACACGACTTTTGTCGTCAATCCTCAAGATAAAAATACCAGTTATGCTGCAGCAGTTGTATTTTATTCAACGAAAGAAAACTTAAAGATTAATCCCGATGCTGTAGTAATTGACGGAGCGGGTGATTATGAAATCGGCGGTATAAAATTGATGGCGAGTCGGTTTGAAAATGATATTATTTATAGTTTTATTATCGACGACGTTTCGGTTTTGTTAGCGGATTTAAAAGTTGTAAGTAAAAATCATCAGAAGTTAAAAGACTATGATATTGTGGCGGCTTACATTACAAGTGATGAAGATCCGTCTTCGGCGATAAATCTTGCCTCAAGTGCTGTACTTTTTTTCGGCGAGAAAGCCGCGGAGTCAGTTAAAAAAACCGTAAAAGAAGGACTACAGGAAATGAATAAATACAGTGTTACTAAAGATAAGTTGACAACTGAAGTAGCTCAGATACTACTAAAATAAGGGTGGGATATGGCAAAGATAAAAACTCCTCCGCATAACGACGAAGCAGAGCAAAGTGTACTTGGAGCAATACTAATTGATAAAGAAGCTATGACCCTTGCTTCCGGTATTTTGCGGCCCGAACATTTTTATAACGAACTTTACGGTCTAATTTTTTCCGCGATGATTAGGATTCATGAAGACAGACGGCCGATCGATATTCTGACCATTACCAATGAGTTAAAAAAACACAATACAGATAATAAAATAAAATCCTCGGTTTTAACCGATCTGGTTAACGCGGTACCTACAGCCGCCAATATTGAAGAGTACGCTCAAATCGTCAAAGAAAACGCAGTCAAACGTGCTTTAATTCATGCAGCCACGGAAGTTGCAGAATTAGGTTTTCAGGAAGATAAAGATGTGAAAGAATTATTGGATAAAGCGGAATCCAGCATCTTTTCAATCTCACAAGCGCATATTAAACGGAATTTTATTCCGATTAGGGAAACACTGACCGAAAGTTTTGATCGTTTGGAGGAATTACATCGTTTGGGCGAGGGATTACGCGGTGTTCCGACAGGCTTTACGGATTTGGACAAAATGCTTTCGGGAATGCAAAAATCAAATTTGCTTATTCTGGCAGCCCGTCCCGGACAAGGTAAAACCGCTTTAGTGGTAAACATTGCTCAATATGTAAGTTTAATTCAAAAAAAGGCCGTCGGTATTTTCTCTTTGGAAATGAGTAAAGAAGAATTGGTTGATCGTCTCATGGTTTCTCAGGCAGATGTGGACGCTTGGCGGCATAAAACCGGCAGGTTAAACGAGGACGATTGGGGTAGATTATCCGATGCCATGGGACAGTTGGCGGAAGCGCCTTTATTTATTGATGATACTCCCGGTTTATCAATTGCCGAAATGCGTAGTAAAGCCCGCCGTTTGCAGCTTGAACAAAATTTGGGTCTGATTATTGTTGATTATTTGCAGTTGGTTGATGCGGGTCAAAAATTTGAGAATCGTGTGCTTGAAGTTTCACACGTTTCCAAATCGCTGAAGAATTTGGCTCGTGAATTGAATGTTCCGGTTCTAGCCGCATCTCAGCTTTCACGCGCGGTTGAGCATAGGGGAGAACGCAGGCCGCAGTTGGCAGATCTACGTGAATCAGGCGCAATTGAACAAGACGCCGACGTAGTTATGTTTATTTATCGTCCGGATGCAGAAGTTACCTCCACTAATATTCCGACTAAACTATTAATCGCCAAACATCGTAACGGCGCCACAGGGGAAATTGACTTGCTGTTCCGCGGTGATCGCGTCCGATTTTACTCGGTTGAAAAACAACAAGTAAGTTCATAAAGTTCATCAAGTTATAATGTTTATAAAGTATTTCAACAATTTGACAATGAAACAATTTTCTCGTAACTTTATAACTTTCAACATTAAAACTTTATAACTACGGTATTTTGCCTCTTCACTTTTATTATAAAAAGTTGTTACACTAAATTAGGAGAGGGGGTGAATTAGTATGCAAAGATTTTTCCGTTTATTAAGTTTTTTAGCTATTTTGCTGGCTCCGGTTTTTGTTCCGGTATTAGCGCATGCGCAAAGTGTTACTACGGCAGTTCCGGTTGTCAGTCAAACAACTGTACTATCGCGTAATGCAGCGAATTTGAATAAAACTGGAACTACAGCTTTGTCTGTATTGCACACTCGTTGTGACACGGAAATTACAAATCGGATTAGCAGTTTAAATAATTCGACTGCGAAAATTAACGCCATTAATAAGTTGACCGAAAGTCAGAAACAACAATATTTGACCTCGATTCAAACTAATGTTTCCGGTTTGACAACTTTAAAGGCGAAATGCGATGCTGATACGGATGCTAGTACTTTGACAGCGGATACGAAATCTGTTTTTTCCACTTTTAGAGTTTATGCCGTATTTATGCCGCAAACGTCATTGTTAGTAGCAGCTGACAAATTAAGTACGACAGCCGGACAGCTTTCGGATTTAGCGACGAAATTCCAAACACGTTTATCCGAAGCCCAAAGTGCTAATGTAACTACTCTGCAAAGTTTGTTAACCGATATGCAGACACAAATTACTACTGCGCAAACGCAGGCGAATAGTGTTATCTCACAGGTTAGTCCAGTGCAGCCGACTACTTATAATGCAAATCCGGCGGTAACCGGTGGAGTATTTACGTCGTCCAGGACTAATTTGAAGACAGGTACGCAAGCTGTACAAAAAGCAGTACAAGACGCTATGCAGATTGTTGCATCATTAAGGCTGTTAGGCATTGGAGTAAAAACAGGAACAAATAGCGCTACAACCGGTATGGTTCCAAGTGTGATTATTCCGTCAGTAGTCCAAACGTCATCGCAATCGGCGAAATAAGTTTATTTGCGATTTTGAGAGAATGTTACGACAAGCCGTCCTATCTTAATTCAGGCGAAGAAGGACGGCTAAGGTGGTGATTGCTATTGACAAGATGTACGTTCGATGCTAATATTTTGGTATGAATACGATTAGATTGTCAGCAACTTCTGCTAGAAATAATTTTTTTAATGTACTTAATCAAGTTGCAGCAGGTACGCAAGTCATTATTGAAAAAGACAATAAAGAAATTGCCATGCTCATTCCCAAAACAACCAAAACCGATTGGAAAGGTTTGCGAAAAGCATTAAATGCCACTAGAGGCATTCTGAAAGATTATGATCCGGAAGATAATCCTTTGAGGAGAAAAGGCGCGTCTGAATATTTAGGAAAATGGGATAAAGGTTTACTTTTGAATGATAAATGAAACTCATTGTTGACACCAGTATTCTCATTGATAATTTGCGAGGAGGAAAAATTTTCGCTACAATTCTCGATGATTTAGAGCGCGAAAATGCGGAATTGATAGTACCCACAATTGTTTTTTTTGAACTATTCTCGGGGAGAAGTACGAGAGCACCGGAAATTATTAAAGAAATCAACATGCTAATGAAAAATTTTCAAAGGGTTGATCTCACCGAGAGGATCGCGAAACGTGCTGGAGAATTATATAGGGATATAAATAAAGATCTTGGAGCTGCAGATTATGTGATTTCCGCTTCGGCTTTAGAACTAAATGCCACGGTAGTTACACTTAATAAAAAGCACTTTGAACAAATTACGAACCTTAATGTATATCCGTTGTAGATTAGATCATATGAAGTTTGCCAGAAGAGTTGCGCCTACTATTTTATACAACAGAGAGAAAAAGATTCTGCTTCAATTACGTACCAAAGACGCTTCATATTATCCGGGTTTTTGGGGATTTTTCAGCGAAGAAG
Source organism: Patescibacteria group bacterium (assembly GCA_035510695.1). Taxonomy (GTDB): domain Bacteria; phylum Patescibacteriota; class Microgenomatia; order Levybacterales; family UBA12049; genus DAIDHK01. Next base: position 53,056 of record DATKGO010000062.1, read on the forward strand.
AAATAAAATCTTTAAAAATGAATCCCTACATCGCGGTAGTTATCAAGGGTGTTTTTCAATATCTGCAAGATCTTTAATTATTTTGAGAGGGCTTTGTACCAAAATTTTAATTTTACTGTTGAAGGATTTTAAAAAATTCGCTTGGAGTAACTATATTAACTCTTCGGAAAAGACTGCCTAGTTTTTTACGTAGTGGACCGTCGCCTGTTACTAAATAATCTGATTTAGCGCTAACAGCTGTTGCGATAATATAATCATCCTCTGTATGCGTAGCTACTCCCTGTAAATTCACTGTTATTTGTGTCAATGTAGCTTCATTTTGTAATAAGTCTATAAAAGCTTCTATTTGTGACAAAGAAAGATGTTTTTGAAAATATGGTTTCTGAAGCGTTCTATATAATTCATCGATAATATATTGCGAGGTTATTAGTTTGAATTTTCCTTCCCGCCACTGGTTAATTATTTGACCAGGAGGAGTAAAAGAATTCACCGTTCCCGAAGCTAGCGTATTCGTATCCAAAACTGCAGAAATCATTTCTTATTTGTCACTATTTTCTGATCGCATTTCTGTTCTTACTTCGTTAAGAGCTTTCTTTATTTCCTGTTCTACTTCTTCATCGGGTACATCTTTAAATGCTTCTCGTATACTATCCAAGGTTTTAAATCGTTCTTTTCTCTGTTCATCTAATTGAGTGAAACGTTTTAAATCCTCAACCGAGATGACAGCCGCAACAGGAATACCACTTTTTTCAATAATAACTTTACTATTTTCTTTGTATATAGTATTAAGAATATTGCTCCAATTTTGTCTCACTTGAGATGCTTGCATAACCTTTGTCATATTACGTACAATATAGTACGTTTTTGGACAAAAGTCAAGGGCAACAAAAAATAAGCCCCCTGTATCAAGCTATTCTTGATGTTCAAACAAGGAGCGGCGCACTTAGTGCCCCCGATGAAGCTCTATTTGAACTAACAGTAAAGACTTTCGGGGAACTCTATGCATATTATGCCTTAAATTCAGAGAAAGTTGAATAGCCTTGCAGTTATATTTCTAGGTGGAGAATAAATAAATTTACGATTCCGTAAAAGTAGCAGGCCATTTTCGCGAAGTATGTACGACTGCTAAAATTTGAATTTCTTTTGCGATTCTATAAACGATAATATAAGGAAGATGAGTAATAACAAGTTCTCTTGTTTGCTCAACACGACCTTCTCGTCCGGCAGCTGGATATAACTCGAGTTTTTTAATGGATTTTCGAATAGTAGTAAAAATTTGTAAAGCGGTTCGAGGATTATCTTCAGCTATATAGTCAACAAGGGAATCTAAATCACGCTCCGCAGCTGCTAACCAAAGTATACTCATATATCAAGTTTTTTCTTTAGTCGCTTCTCCTGGCGATCCATAACTTTATCGTGAAGAATAAACTTTGCAGTTGGCTCTTCTACTTGACTCAGACGTTCTTTAATAAGAGCAAGTTGCCATTGTTGCACATCAAGATATTGCTTAAGGGCTTCGTTAAACACCCAATTGCGTGATCTACCAACGCTATTTGCGATATTATCGAGTTCTTCAAGAATTCCTTGTGGTATTCGAGCATGTAAGCTCTCTGTTTGAGGTAACGACTTGTTGATTAGTGTAGTCATATGTAGTCATACTATCATACGGTTGTTTATAATGCAATAGACATAAATAAAAATTGAGTTTTAACCGGAGCTCAAGTCTCTTCGATACCATCATAATTTTATGACTAATATGAAAAGGTAAGTACAAAATCACTAAATTCTACAATTAGCTTGTTATATCAACGTATTCGATCATTTGATGATACGAGCGTCGCATCGGGCGCCCCCGATGAAGCTCTATTTGAACTAGCGATTAAAACCTTCGGGAATTTACTTGCATAGTATACCTTAAATTCGCGTAAAACTGAATAAGCACATAGAAGATACAATTAGCAGTTTATTTAGCAAGTATGTTAATTTGATGGATTTAACACATCAATATCCTTCATTGGGAAATGCTTAGTGTTTAAAGAGACCAAAGTGAGATTATTCACATTTGCTGTTGCTGCAATTAGGCAATCGGTTAAACTGAGATTTTTTAATTTTTTTGTATATTGCTGCCAATAAAGTCCAGCAATCTTTGCTACTTTAGCCTCCACATCAAAAATAATATGTTGCTGAAGATAATCTTCAGTCACTACTAATTCTGCTGGGAAGATATTTTTATATATTTCAGCAATGGATATAACTGATATACTGAGTGGTGCTTCTTCTTTTAGAGAGAGGACTTTATCTATTATTTCTCTTTTTCCTCGCAATACCCAAATCAATACATCCGTATCTAAAAGATACATAGTTAAAATGACCTTTCATCGGACAAGCGATTTTTGGTAACCCAGTTAACGACATCATTTTTTGTACTCCATTCAGGATGATTCTGAACAGTAATGACACCTGCAGCCTTTCTTAATACTTTTTCATACATATCTTTATCAAATATAGAGGTGCGAGTTATTTGCGCAATAGAGATATCTCTTTTTTCATCACGAATAAGTACACGAGTTCCTTTCATTACGCGCTCTAAATACTGGGATATATTACTTCTTAAATCACTTACAGATACTGTTACTGTCATAAAATTATATTAGTACGTTATGTACATATTGTCAAGTATCTATAGCGATATGAGTTCTAATCTCTTCGCTATCTTGATAATTTTGTGTGTATTTATAGATGAAAGAAGGAGAAGCCCTAAATTATATAATTAGCCTGTTATATCAATCTCGATCGTTTGGCAATATCATTGCCTCATCGGGTGCCCCTGATGCACATTCTTTTGAACACTTTCTGCCTTGGGTAGACAAGATTATGCTTGCATACCAAGGAGAAAACGATACTAATAGCGATCAGCTATTGCCTCAGGGTTCTTCGTTCTCTAGGGGATATTATACGAAAAAAGTGAACTAAAGGAAAGACGAGGAAAATATTGTTATTCTCCTAGAGGAAGTTTTATCTTTATTTCCAGCGCTCGAGCGATCTTGTTTAAGATTTCGCCTCTCGCTTTTGGGTCACCACGCTCAACACGGGCATAATAATTTGCGTTAATTCCTGCTTTTTTTGCTACTTCGGCTTGTGTTAAGCCAGCCTTTTCACGAGCTTCCTTAAAAATTTTTGCTATCTCTTCTTTGAATCCCATAACAACTTAGCCTCATGAGCATTATACATCTTTCCGAGACAGTTTGCTTTTTGTGAAAATTTACAGTATTTGCTAGAATTAAGGCATGAACAATGATAATGTACTTCCGGAGGATATAACCTGGGAAGAAATACAGAAATATCTAGACAATGATCCTTACCAAGAATTTCTGAAACAAATACCACTTTTAGTTTATAAAATGGCGACTGATAAAAACAATCGGCCAAAAGTAATTGAGGCTGTAATGCAAGCCTTACAAGAAAGAGATCCACAAAACGCCACAGAAGCATACGCATCAAAAATGGCCGATAGAATGGAGGAGATGGCGAGAATGGTTTTAGCAACAAGACAGAAGAAATAAAGGCTTAAAATCTAAAAAGGTTTTAATATTTACAAAATACGTTTTTTATTAGATTTATAAAGAAGAAAAATATCACTCGGATTGCTTAA
>DATKGO010000063.1:0-3071 GCA_035510695.1 Patescibacteria group bacterium
GGGGGGGACTTAGCTGCAGTATTCCAGAGAATAATTTGCGCTGCAGTTAAACCACGCCAACCTTGTGAATTACTGGTTAACCTTGCACGAACAGTTTGCTGTGCAGAGCTTTTAGGGTTTGCAGGACTTTTTTTCGTCCGCAGATATGAACCTCCTTTATTTTTGGACATTACATGCCCGCCAATTTTACCACGGCCATCAGTCACAATGGCACCAAATTTTACTTTCATTTCCTTAAAGTTAAGAGTTTAAACATCTATTCAAAGATAATGTTATATAAAGCACAAATCCAATTAAAAGCCGATGTTTTTATAATGTCAATATACAAATGTCAATTTTCGAGGGATAAATCACAATAGAAAATCAGTCTGGTTCACAATATTTCACACTTGCAACCTGTCAGCCGAGAGGGCGAAGCCTAAAATAAAGAGTGACAGCACAGCTGGCACACCTAAGCGCAGAACCGGGTGGGGTTGCAGGGGCAACCCGGTTGAACGCACAGTTAGCAACACTTAAAGGCAGATTAGCCGCTTTTGAGAAGTTTAGCGGCGACAGATGACTTTTAGTGTTGCTTGCTTGTGCGCTGCGCTGCCCGGCTGCCCCTGCTTTTCTTCCGGGCAGCCGGGCTACATAAAGGGATTGATACCCGCTTTTGAACTTGCGCAATGCGGGGCTGACTGAACCAGCCCAAAGCAATTGCGCTTGTATCATAAAGCGGATAGAATTGGCTCAAATTGTTAGTTGGAGTGAGTAGTTAAACCGGATGCCTAAAAAATCATTTAACAATTTTAATATTTCAACACAATGGAGACTTTTAAGTAATTCCAAATCGCAAAATAAAACTTCGCAATAGTCTTTTTTGAAATATCGGCTCTTAGGAGAATCTTGTATTTTTTTGAGTTCCTGTGAAATATTAGTATCAATAACATCCGAACCGCCGTGTAAATTAGAAAGGTCAGTAGAGCAGCTCCAGAGCCGGCCACAGTTAATGTTACTTTTGAGAAAATCTTTAACACCTGCGGTAACAGTTGGATATAACATAAAATAATTTTTATCATGGCCTTTTTTCCTTCCTTTTATCACAGTTTTATTGAGCCGTGCCGCTTTACTCATGTACTTACAAATATATGCTGAAATATCTTTAATAAATCTTAGGGAGTGGATATCGGTTGAATTTGGAGTTGACCAATCGCTGGCCACGCCTTTTAAATATGCTTTTTTTTGGGACTTCTCCGGCCAGTACTTTAGCAAATCTTTACGTAAATTGAATTTATCTCTATGCCATTCCTTCATAGATTGTCTGTACTCATCTACATAACCTAATTTGTTAATTATGTTGTTCCATGTATCTCTTAATTCCTGATGCGGAATGAAATTTTGACATAAAAAGTGAAAATGTAAATTGCCGTTTGCTTGTCTTTCGGAGCGCATCACATATCTTTTTACATTCCATTTACGGGCTGCAACGGTTAAAAAATGATGCATACAATCTCGTCTTATTTGTTGGTCAGAGTGAATTTGGCGAGAAGGGAGGGTTAACGTGACAAATGTTAATTTGAAGTCTATTGATTTACCAATTTCTTTAACGTAGATTTGTTGCTTGTCTGATATCACTTCTAAATAATTTATTGCCTTTTCTATTTTCCTTTTTGCGGGGCGTGAAATTCGATTTTTATTATTATTGGATTTGAAATTATTTTGGTAAGTAGTTTTTCCAAAGTGACAATTTTGATCATGGCAATCGTGGTGAGAGCTTCTTATTTTATCGTAAATTATTTGATTATGAAATGTAATTCTGTCGGGATGTACAGTTAAGTAAGGTATTTTCGTGTAGCCTGTTTCTAAATCCATAGCAATATAAAGGGTTGTGCAGTTCTCGGACTTTTAGATAAACCAAAGGGTGAAACTTCACACATGAGATTAAACTGGGTAAAATTTTTTAAGCAATACTATAACCTGCCTTTAATAACCAACTGTTACAGTACACTAGGTCCATTGCTCAGCTATAGCAACCGCTATACCGGGATATGTTTTTGAACGTAGTTTTTGACGGTCTTTAGGGTCTTTAGTAGGGGGCATTCTCCATATTTTATGCTCTCTACCTACAACTATATTAGTAGGTTTAAGCAACGGTAGTCCTTTTAACCACAGCCATGTTTCTTTTGTTTCTCCATGCCCGAATTGCCACGGATGTATTGTTTGGCTTCTTTTGCCTATGTACTTTTGCATTATAGTTTTGGGCTGCTCCAAAGCTACATGTTCGCATACTTTACAAGCTTCATCCCAACTTTTTTTACAAAGTGCAATGCCTTCAAGACGAAATGAGCTATTCCAGTACCATCTATTACCGCAAATTGCAGTATAAGTGCAAGGTGGGTGCAATATTATGATATCCCATTTCCGTAAGTTAATGGCCTGGAATATGTCCATTTTTAAGTGATATTCAGGCATAGGTCCTGAACAATCCTGCAAATCACATGATAAAGCATTATAACCTCTAAATCTTAATTCCTGTGTAATTGCCTGGCTTTCTTCAAAACCGACAAGAATAGATTTGTAAGCTTGTTTGTGGTTCATAATAATAGAATTAATAAAACTTAACGGGGCTGGATTTAAAACAATTTCCTGTTAGCAGTTTACAGTTAAAAAAAAAAGGGACGTAACATTATTACTAATGAGTCCCTTCCAATCCTACGCCACAACCTGCCTTACAGTTGCCGATATTGTTAATGTCGCTTCCCAGCGTAGCATTTTATCTTTACGGCAAGACAAAGTTAAGTTATAATATTTTATAAATACAATGGGTATAAATACCTAATCTAATACGTACAATTACCTATTTTATAAGGTTGTTATAATTTTGTTATGTTTTTATTATAATATACCGTTTTGGATAGGTTTGAACACTTTGGAAAGACAATATAAATACTACTTACACACCTTTATATATGCAATTGATAGCCGTTAAATATAATCAGTACAACCGTTGTCTTTTATAGTCTATACGACATTTACTATTTGGAAGCAGGGAGCAGAAGCGAAACCGGAGAGAGAATCTATAAAGAAGGTTC
>DATKGO010000064.1:0-37741 GCA_035510695.1 Patescibacteria group bacterium
TTGGCTTTAAACGCCGGCGGAAAGGTTTTTTTAATTGTCATATTCTGATCCATAATTAGTGTATCACTTTCCTGAAATACTAACCCCATAATACGGAGAGTTGTTTCAGTTTTTGTGTCTTAATTTACGGTACCATCATACTAACACTTCCGGTTCTAATACGGTTATAACGGGAAATTAAGAATACCTTTCTGAAGTTAATATAGTACGATTCAATAAGACATCTTTACAAAGACTTAAAATGATAGTAATCTAGTTTTTAGATTCTCGTATTTAGAAAGCCAGCCCTAGTCCGGCTGGTTTTTTTATTATTTTTCTGTTCCCATCCCTTACCTATAAAACTCTTTAACTCCTCCGTGATGCGAACAAGCTCCCCGGTGAGAGGCAGCATAGCTATATGTTCCGTCATTACATTGTGCGATAGCGCTATTCTGATTGATGGTCGTGCTTGAAGTATTTCCCGTGCTGGTATTCACAATCGTTATTATCGGTATTGTTGTAGGGGTAATGGGTTGAGTAGGACTTGCTTTAATTGTAGCCCTGTCCCAATCCGCCAGAATTTTGCTTTGTGCAGCCTGAAGTGTCATCGTGCCCTTGCAAACACTGGCGTGCAGTGAGTTTTCAAGTTTATCCTTTGTAAATGAACCTTCATTGCCAGTTACAACATGAGGCTCAGGCCAAAGATTCTTGGGATCAGTCGGACTACCGCCAATTTCTAAAGGAATTAGATGGTCTTCTTCGTAATCTGCCATTTTAGTATCTGTATAGCCATAGTCTTTGATTTGTTGCTTCTTTAATTTGTTAGTGTAAGAAGTAGAAGGTCTAATTATTGTCGTGTAGCCGGAAACGCAAATTGTTGAATGGATATCTGCCTGCGTAACCTTTGTGTTAATTGCTCCCGGAGTACATACAGAGTCGGCTTCACCATTTACACTGTGACACTTGCTGCTTGCGTTGGCAGGTAGTGTAAAAAAGGCAAAAGCCAATATAATAAGAGGGAGAAGTATTTTCTTCATTATTTGTTATAACCAATTGTACTGCTTTTCTTCACGAAATCAATAATCTAAAAGGGGATACTTCATTTACTTCTGTCGTAAGAGAAGATAATTTTGTAATGATAAGAGATGTGTTTTGTTTTTCCGTACTACGGGGAGAATATCATTATCCGGTGACGCTCCTTGCGTACCCCAATCTCCTATCGCATCTATCGCGTCTTCCCGGGTAAAGGTATAGGGAGTTCTGTTTTTTCCTCCTTCAAGTGCATCTTGCTCATTGGCTTGTTTTATGCAGAGTACTTTGGATTTCAGCTAATGAGGTCTCATATTCTGTCTGTTTGTTTCCCATATGCAAAGGCTACCATATTTTCCGGAGAGAAACAATATTTTGCAAAGGTATATAAGGATTGTTACTGCAACATAATTTATTATGAGCTTGTAATCTAAAAGGGAATATCATGCAATTTTTTTCCATAGTATTTTTATACGATCATCATTTATGATACCTGGACAATCCACCTATTTGTCCGGCTTTTATTGCTTCTTCACGAGTCCATTTATGAGCTGTGCCTTTTGCATGAGCAGCTTTGCCACCCTTACTGGCAATAAGTTTTTGTTTTTCCCTACTCATTGAAGCAAACCCTCTTGTGCTTTTCTTAATTTCCCCACTTTTTGTTTTCATTATCATGTGTAATATATCACCAAAGATAAGCTTACGCAACGCTTCAATTTATGGCTGGTTCTACTTAAAATTATTTATTATTGTAATTGTTGGGGTGTTTGTCCCTGAGGTAGTTTAATAATTAAGTCTTTCACTGCTTGTTTACACATTTCAACCGCAGGTTGGCCGAAGTGGTCTCGATATTGTTCTATTAACTGCTCGATCACTTTTTTCTTATCTCCTGTAATAGCTACCATCTTTTTCTCCCACTCGATTTGCAGACCTTGAACATTTTTTGCTTCATTGAGAGCTTCATTACTAATGATTTTCTCTTGAGACTGAATAATACGTACTGCCATTTGTTCGTAAATATCCATATAGTTTTATGCCGCATGTACTGCTTGAGACTGTTGCTGTTGTTCCTGCTTCACGAGGGGTAATGTATAGGTAAAAGTTGAACCTTTACCAATGCCTTCACTTGCAATAATAAGTTGGCCTCCATGGCGTTCTATTATTCCTTTATATGTATATAGTCCAAGTCCTGTTCCCCCCGGTCGTGATAATTTACTGCCGTTTTCATGAGGATTTAGTCTGGAAAATTTCTTCCCTAATTTCTCCATATCCTGTGGAGCAATGCCCATGCCTTGATCATACACGGAAATACTGACCATTTGATCCTGCTTTGTTACAGAAACTGTAACATCCAGTAATTGCGTTTGTGGATCTCTGCCATATTTTTCCGCATTCGTCAGTAATCCATCTATACACTGTTTAATTCTGGTTTGGTCTGCTTCTACATCCAGCTTTTGTAGATCAGATTGGAAGACGATGTTGCCTTTTTGTTTATTTATCTCAAGTCGACCTTCTGAATCTTTAATTGCCAATTTAACTAAGTCTACTATGTCAAAAGTTGAATAGTTAAGTTCAAATCTTAGCTTATCAATCCTTGCAGCTTCAATCATGTTGGTGACAATTGATTCCTCCTGCGTTTCTGCAATCTGCATCTTTTTAAGCCCATCCAGTACTCTTTTTGCATCTTCAGATTGTACGTTACCTTTTAACCATTCTTCTCTTTTCTGGGAGGTCAATACCATATCTAGGAGTAGATTAAGCTGCTGGCTGATGGCAGTCAGCGGAGTTCTGACTTCATGTCCCATAACATCAACCTGATCTTTCTGTTGTTCTGTAAGGTCTCTTAATTGCTTTGTTTTCTTTGCCACTTCCTGCTCTAACGTAACATTAAACCTGCTGATTTCGTCATATGACAATGCGTTTTTAACTGCTACCGCTGCCTCTGTTACGAATATTTTTAATACGTTTATATCTTCTTCGGAATAAATGTCGCCTGATGATTTTTGCCCTAAAATAATGGCACCAATGATACATTTATCAACAACTAATGGCAGCATCATACCGCAATCGTTTTCACGCATCACTCGTTTTAAATCCGATTCCTCCATCTCTTCAAAAATCAGCAGGTTTTCTCCACCATTCGTCTCCTTGTCATTTAAGGTTTTGCAAATCAATTGTGCCGCCTCCTGGTGATCGAAAATATTTGAATGATCGATGCCAACCTTTTTTGAATATGTGACGGATGAGTCCTTTATTAAAACAAGATAACCATATTGTATTTTAATATCTGCAATGATTTCATTTAAAAGACCGTTTGTAAGTTCAGATAGATCAAGCGTTGAATCCATGATTTTGCCTAGCTTTGTAAGCAGATCCTGCGGCTTATAATGTCCTCTGTAAAATATGTCTGCCGTAAATCTTTCATACTGTTTCTTAAGCGGCTGAAAGGTAAAAGAGAAAAACAAGGCTAAAATAGTCGAGAGCAAAAGATAATTTTTATTGAAGAACTGTGGGAAGAAAAGACTGCCCAGAGCAAACACGCTTAACGCATAAATAAAGCCTAAACTAAACAGCAAGAGCAAATACGCAGCCATTCTGGCGATAATTAACCTGATGTCTAAAAATCTGTGTTTTATAATCGTATAGGTAATAAATCCGACAAGAATTAATGAGAACAAGGGGCCGAAAACAACAAAGTCTGAAAAATTAAAGACTACAACAAAAACAAAGTTGGTTATCAGCATTGCCGTAAAGGTCAAAATAGCTCCGAATACAAGATATTTAAGCTGAATTTTTATCAGTCCGGTTGAAGTTTTATATTTTTTAACGATTATCCAAAAGCCGGCAATCAGACAAGCCAAAGTTAAAATTCCGTAGGGAATTAAACCGATTCCCGAAGTTGGATGAACACCGTTAACTATAGAAACACTTGAAAAAGCATATGGAGTTATAGATGATATGGCAACAGCGATAATTGTTAGGATGAAAAAATAAATATTTTTTTTGTTTATATTAAGCTTTGTATTGGGAAATGCATAAAGAAAAAATAGTAAAACAGGGGTAAAAGGCGCTGTAAAAAACATTACAGCTCTAATCCAGAATAGTGTCTGATCCTGTGTTGCCGAATTCAGTGAAAAATAATTGGAAATTGTCCAGATAGCGATTATAAAGGTAAGCAAGGCCAGCAGTCTATTGGTAGCACTTTTGTGGTTTTTGCTAAAAACTATTAAACCAAGGCCAAGATTAGCACATGCCGTAAATACGGTCACTAATAAATCCATATATTAATAGATTACATGCTTTGCTGGTTACTTACAATATCGTTGAGCATGCAGGCTTATATTGATGGGTTTTGAAGATGAGGAGACCAGATCTTTTCTTCACCTGTTGGCGAGTTGCTTTTTAAGATCGACTAATACTTCCGGATTTGTTTTCTCTCCCTCGAGATCCATCATGATAGCAGTTACTGTCATAGCAGCTGATAAAAACGCTGCAGCTCCAATTTGCGGCCAGAAAGGAGCTCCGCTTTCCTGGGACTGACCGAGTGCTTTTAGGTAATGAGCAGGGATATTCTCATAACCCACCATGACCTGGGATGCAATTTGGGTCTTAGTCTCAAAATCAATGTCAGGATTTTGCAAAGTTGCAATAACATCAGGGGTCATCCTTCCTTGAAAGGGAATTCCCTTTAGATCTTTATGCATAACTCCACCAAAGCCGACATCCGTTGCCATGCGTGTATCTGTCGTCATTCTAGCTCCTAATTTAAAAGCCAGATCATCGGTAAGCTCAAGGAAAACTTTGTTTCCGTCTCCTTCAAGAAGCTTGTCTAGAGTAAGGTTTCCTTCTCCTGCATTTTGTGGATGACATTCAATATTCATGTAGGGATTTGCTTCAAGCGCCATCCGGGCCCAGCTGACGGCATGGTTTAGGCCTATTTCTCCAACATTTGAACCAAGAAGACGGTTGCTGTCATGATTTTTCTTTACTCCTCCGTCTATCACGCAAAAGTTTTCAGCTCCGGTTAAGGCGAGCAGATACGCACACGCCGTGCCAACGCCCATGCCTGCCACTATAAATTTTGTTTTTCTTAACGCCTCTTGGGCTTCTTTTGATATAAGGTGTCTATTTCTGGAATAATTTATCTCATAAAAAGGCTCTTTATTTAAAATTCTGACAAATCTACCTTGGTTGCTTTTCCAAGGGAACTCCACCACATTTGAGTATTGGCCTCTATTAAACAGCGAACCATAACGCTGCATTAAATCAGGGTGACTCTTAAAGTAATCTTTTGACCTTTTTGATGTTGCAAGATCCGGCAATTGGTATGCGGCAAAGGTATCAACAAAAACGCCTCGATCCAGTGCATCAAGAATAATGCCGTCAGGACTATCGGCTTTCCATGGTAAGACACCCGTTTTTTGAGGTGTTTCTCTTAAAGCGTTTGCAAAAGCGTCCCTTTCACTGCTTTGCGACAAATGGTAAATATTAACATGAGGAATCTCAACATGTCTGGCGTTTGCCGCTTCAGCGCGCCGAAGATAATCAGGTGTTCCTATGCCTAAGACAGCTTCTCTTCCCATAGTTTTATTTTATAAATCTATAAAGTTTTGGCGATAATCCCCAGTATCTCGGAAACTTGGCAAATAAAGCTGCTGCTTCCTCGCTGTCCGTGCGCAGTCTGGCAGCTTCTATTTCGTTTGTCGCTATTCCTGCCTGGCTGACAAGCCTGTTAACATGTACAGGCATAATTGCATATAAATGGGTTATACCGCTTGCCTGGCTTACTTCCCAAGCCTTACTAAATAGTTGTGATGTAAGAAATTTATGAACACCCGCTTCTCTCATGGGTTTGGTTCGGTAGTGATCTGGTAGAACAAAGCGTCCGAGTTCTCCTGCTCTGAAATCAGGCAAGCCTTCTGTTCTATGCGGCCACTGTGCGCTCATAAGTCCCATAGCATCTAGAGGGTACAACCCATCCTGGTCTTTCTCCGATCCAGCCTGGTTTTTGCCTAACACCAATCTTACGGTGCCGGACAGTTCATCTTCTCCAGTTTGGGGATTTTTAGTTATTGTAACAATGGTTTTTGAATGGCCGTTGTTGTCATAACCATCTTTACATAATGTGTCATAAACATCTTTGGGGTTTAAGGGTTCTAAGGCTAGAACGCTATAATCTAAGGCTACTTTCCATCTGGCCATTTCAAACCACGGGGTACCGTTTGCAACAATCGCTGTTGTATTTGAGCTTACATCTTTAGGTTCTATTGGTATTGCAGCTCCATCCAATGTTTCGATTAGACTTCTGGCCATAACTTAGATATAGGTTATATATTTAGCCTATAATAGTGGAATTATACAACAAACTATAATACAACACAAGTTGTCTGCTGCATGCCTGTATATGGCTGTATTCAGCTTACTATGACACGAGCGTGTGCATTTTTATGCCTATAACACCGGAATAACGCTTGAATAGATAACATACAGGAGAATAAAACTGGTTGCGGATTTTAACAGCGAAGATGAGAGGAAATCTACCCTTTATCACTAGCTTTAGCTTTCTAATGCCTTATTTATGGCTTCTATCATTTCCTGCGGTTTCGTGCTCAACTTAAGCAAGTAACCCTTTAAATTGTACGGCTCTACGGCTTTTTTTACATCTTCTGAGGTGACGTTGGTCAAAGCGATAGTGGGGATCTGAGGATATTCTGCCGGTTTTTCTTTTATTTCCTTCAATACTTCCAGTCCATCAACTTCAGGCATTACTAAGTCAAGGAGCATTAAATCATATTTGCTTGCCTTAAGCATTTGTAAGGCCTGTGCTCCACCTGGTGCAATTTCTACATCAAATCCACCGAGAGTCAGTTGATCCTTAAATACATCTGCTATTGATGCTTCATCTTCGACTAATAAAATTTTTTTATTCATGTTGGTTGTCAAATAAGGTAGCCATTTGCGGATTATTAGAAAAGATCCCCAGATCATTAATATCTGAACGTATGACAGTCAACTTGGATTGCACATCCATTACAGCGTTAAGCAAGCTATCTCCTTCACTTGATATTTGCTCACTGAGTTTTTCCATTTTAGTAACATCCATTATTAGTCTGTTTATTTGGAACTGTAAGTTCCCCAGTGAGTCAGCCAATTTTTTCATGTCGTCAAATTGACTTTGTTCCTCGATGTCTAACTGCTTTCCATCTCTTGCATGAATTAGTGCTACGGACAGATCTGCCGTAAGTTTAGACATAAATTTAAGTTGGATAATGGCGGTTTCCTTATATTTAGCGGTGAACTGTGTTGCTGAAGCTGCGATATCGGTAATACCTTCGCCAAGGCTTACATGAAGCTCGTCAAGCTTCTCCCGAAGAGGTTTATCATAAGCTATAGTATTGACACTTTTTAATGATGTATCAGAATTCATGTAAAGTTGTTATTATATTGAACTTATACTAAAGTCATTATAGTAATTACAATATTGTTTATGCAAGTAGTAAAACACAAAAACTATTTACTTTCCCTAAAAAGCAGGAAAGAAATATGAAATTAATCGAGGCAATTAAATCGACAAAATAACATCTTCCGTTACTTTATCTTGATCTATCTAAGGATAGATTAACGCATTAGGAACAATAATTCTAAGCCTATTATTGATTATTCGAATATATACATCTCTATATTTTTTTTGTATTTCTTTTTCTAAAATATCTACTTCAAGTTTCTGTGTCGGTCGTTGTGTATATGCAAGAAATTCATAGAGTGTCCCTTCAGGAGAACCATTATAAATGAGAATTGGTATATGTATATTTGTTGCTATTTTTTCAAATTGAACGACTACTTTTCTGATCTCTTTGTTGCTTGCGTGTATTAAGCTGTTTTTATAGAGGTGTGAAAATGGGTAATATTGTGTTATGTAACTGACGAAATTGTGATATTGAATTCCTAATTTAAAATAACTTAAACCAATATAATATTTTGCAGCCCAGGTAAATAGCTCCTTGTCTGTTATATTCTTCAAATCAGGTTTTGGAGACATAAGAAGATGCTGAAATAATCGTGTAATACGACCTTGTTCTAGCATCATCTTGATAGGATCTATCTGTTCTAGTTCTGTCATACATAGATCACGATAAGATTATTGAACGAAGTTGTTTGTATATCTCCACCATCGCGAGGGTATCAAGTTTGCAATATTTTTCAAGATCGCCTAGAATCTGCTCTTTCTCACTGTCCCGTTTTCCATCTAGTAATGCTTCCATCCAGAGTCTTTGGGCTCCGGCTCCTTCATGAATTCCTAATTCTTTATATGATAATTCAGTTACAAGTACCGGCAATACTTTTTTAATACTCGCACTTCCTCCGAAATCCTTGTGTACATACCAATCGCTAGAAAAGGGGATCATCAAATCGACAATCCGCGCGTTTACCTGTTCATAAAATGATGTAAATTCAGGTAATAGTTTCCCTAGAAGGCTATTGCAGGTTTTTTCAAAACTTTCATTCCAAACAATTACTGAACCCGTATCTCCAAGGTGAGTTTTGAGTGAATGACTCAATCCTTCTGCTGGATTCGAATTTTCTGTATGCAGATACATGAAATGATCGAGTACGCCATCAGGAGAATTCAGTCTGTGCAATGAATATTGAAACGGGAGCTGTTGATAGGGGCGTAGACCGTCAAAATATGGAACAACACTTGCAAGTGTTTCGTAATCCAGAAAATACAGAGGGAAAACAAGTTTGTTTAGAAATGTTTTTATTTCTGCGACATTGATAATTTCTTTATCTTGTTTTACGGCTTGTATCTGAAGTTTTTGTTTTTCACTTAATGGAAAACCATCATGCATATCTACAAGACGTTTAATCTTTAACTCTTCCAGTTTGCCGATTGTATCGCTACTTACACGACAAAGATCGTAGATACTATAAGGATCAATAGTTACAAGTCCTCTATATATTTCAAGCCATTCCTTGAAAGAATCGGCCCGAGCCAGAGAAGGGGAGATATCCGGAATAGTAGGAGAAGACATAATTAGTAAAGCTTTCTGAATATTTTGTTTTGTTTCTTCCCGTTTTTCTTTGACAGTCTCGGTTATGTCTGAAATTGATGTAAGTTGTTTATAATCGATTGCGCCCCGCCGGACGTATTCGTTATTGACATGAATAACATAAATTTTATTTATTTTATATCCACAACCCTCTAGAACTACCATTTGAAAAGCTAAATCCCACTCATGCTCCGGTTTGGCTCTCGTGGAAGATTTAATTTCATATAAATCAAGTGTATTTTCTCCAACTACTTTGACAACGTCACAGATACAAGTTATTTGATTATACTCAAACCGTCCCTGAAATATTGTCTTTGTGCCATCAGTTATGGCTTTAGTGGTACGTGTCGGTAGATCTAGATAAGAGTCGTAGTCCGTAAAACTAAGTCTTACTCCGTCGGGGAAGAGGTGCTGTGCATAAGATTCAAAGAGATTCCCTGCATCAAAGATAGCCTGGGTATTATCATCAATCGGAGGAAGTTTCTTTTTGTCATGCTTTTTCAACCACAACCAGGCAGGGTGTTTGAGATAGAGTAGGTAGTCGGATTTAGAGAGTTGTGTCATATAATTATAATTATGCTACTGTTATTAATTTTGACCTTTATCAAATACAGATAATGTTTTTGCAAGACTTTCTGTTACACTTTCTTTTGGATTAATAAACAATTTTAAACTTAATGCGTCTTTAAAAAAATCTTGCTTTCCTTTGAGAATTGACATTACGAGTGGATTCAAGCTAACTTTTTTATTGAGACTTTTCTCTACTTCTTTATAATTCAAGCCCAGAGACATATATTTCGAAAAGAATATATACCATATTACCTCATATTCTGACTCCTGATTATTAGCTTTTTTGATTTCTTCCAAAACCAGTAACTTTATATCTTCCTTTAGGTTTCGGTGTACTCTAAAATTTTCCACAAATATCATTTCTATAATAGACAACACATGACATAAAGCTTTAGGTGATTCTCTTTTAAGCAAAATAAGTAAAGAAAATGTTTTAGCAATTTCCTTATATTGTAATTCATTGTTTTTAGTTGTAAACCTTATTTTTAATTTATGTGAACTATCTAATAATTCACAAAGAAATTTTTCAATTATACTAGTACCTCGGTAAACCCTATGAATATCTAAAACTCTTAGAAGAGTTAACTCAAATGTTTTAAAGAGAATATTAGAATCATTTTTTAAAGAAGAGTCATAGTAATCTCTATCGTGTTTTCTATAGAGCCCTTGAGGAAGTTTCTCAATACATGTTTTTTCCTCGTTTATTAATAAGTTAAACTCCTCGAGCTCATCTCGTAAAGCCTTTATTATTTTGCTTGCATCTTCTTCGGTGTTGCACAAAAAACGATAATCGTCTTTAAAACGAGTCGCAACAAATTTAATATTTTGTGTTGCTAATCTCTTAGATATTCGTAAATCAACATCTGACAGAAGAATTTCTGCAATTAAATCACTGAGAGCTGAACCAATTGGTATGCCGTTTGTCCTTTTACCATTTGCGTATTGAAAAAATTTATCTATTTTTGAGCCAAATAATTTCAACGAGTTTTGATCTTCTATCGATTCTTTTCGTCCATGAATTGCCCACGCAATACTATGAGTATATATAGATTTATAAAAGTTGGTAATGTCAGATTTTATAATGAAGTTATATTTATATGCATCGACAATTAAGTCTTTTTCGGCCATTTCCAGCCACTCATAGATTAACCTACCAGCTCTTAATTTACCAAGTGAACCAGATTTAGTAGTATCAATTGGGATAGGAAAGCTGTAAGAATGAATTTTTAAATCTTCATCAAATAATTTATCTGTTATGGTTTTCCAATTTTCGATCAAATAATAAACGATGTCATGATAGAGAAAAGGGTGTTGGATCGAAAAGACTCTTGAATATATATTGCTTTTGGGATATGAGATCTTGATTAACTCTTTACTTGTTTCAAGATTATAAGGTATTTTATTTAGTTTTAAATTATTAACTGTAAACGACGGAGGCAGTACGTTCTGTTCAGGATAGTAACCTTCATTGAGTAACCATGATGCAATTTCTTGTTTATCAATCTTTTCTAAAAACTTTTTTGTCAGCCTAGAATGATCTTCTATAAATGATTTCATATATTATTTTTGGCTTTGGACTATTTCTAATGAGATCGATCAATGTCATATTTAACTTTCCTAAATTTACTTAACTTTTAACTTAAAGTCTTTTCATTTGAGGTTAATTAATTTATAGAAATTATTTTCATAACTTCATCTCCATAATGATTACCTTATATAAACGGCGATGTCGGGAAAAAAGCTATAATTTATCTTCGGGTTTCGACTGAAGAACAAGTTGAAAATTTTTCACTCGATACACAAGAAGAGCTATGTCGGAAAGAAGCAATAAAACGAGGATACGAAGTTATCGAGATATTTAAGGAAGAAGGTAAATCCGCTAAAACTATTGTTGGAAGACCTGTTCTTATAAATCTGCTTGAGTTTTGCCGCAAGAATCGGAGAAAAGTCCATGCGGTATTTATCTACCGAATAGACCGAATTTCACGCCAGACACAGGATTACTTGGCCATCCGCAAAAAATTAGCCGAGAATGGTGTCATTATCATCTCAATCAATGAACCGACAGGAGACAGCCCGACGGAAAAGCTTGTTGAAACAATTCTTGCCGGATTTGCGCAACTCGATAATGATATTAGGTCAGAAAGAACAAAAAATGGATTACGGGCACGTTTTAAGTCAGGGTTACTCTCAAAAAAAGCACCAATCGGATATGATATGCAGGCAGGATATGCAGTTAAAGATCCCAAAACTTTCGATAAAGTAAAAGAGGCTTGGGATTTGATGGCAACCGGAACTAAGAGTTTAAGAGAAATAGCAATTATCATGAATGATTGGGGACTGCGGGAAATAATACGTGGAAAAGAACATATACTACGACCGCAAACGACAAACAGGATATTCCGCAATAAATTTTATATGGGCATGATAACTTCCCGTAAATATAATGAAGCAGTAAGAGGCCAGCACATACCTATGATTACGGAGGAACAATTTTATAAAGTACAGGCATTATTGGATGGAAGAAATACAAACCGGTTTGTTATAGGCAAGCGAAACTTTCAAAATATTGAATTTCCGCTGCGAAGACTGATTAAATGCGGGAAATGCGGTCAGGGTTTGACGGGAGGCTGGGCTACAGGCAAATGCGGAGGGAGATATGCATATTACTGGTGTTCTAAAAAATGTAATTATAAATGCATCAAAGTTTCTGTTCTAGAAGATACGGTATTAAATGTACTCAAAAACGAAGTCCAGCCGACAAATAAATGTATAGATCTGTTCATAGCTTTCTTATATAAAACCTACCATGAAAGACTTTCCCGATTACAGGCTATTCAAAGTGAAGCAGATCAGAATATAGAACACATTAAAGCACAGCGGCAACAGTTGGTTGAGAAAAACATGTCCGGTGTTTATTCAGATGAAATCTTTAAGGAACAAAACGCGATACTTGAAGAAAAACTAACACGGGCAATGATAGTTAAAGATGATTCAATGCTTGATAAGTATAATATCGATGCTGTAACGACCTTTATTAAAACTTTACTTGCAGATTTAGGGGAAACATATAAACGGTCTACAATTCCTCAGCTCAAAGTCATGCTGGGTTCAGTGTTCCCTTCAGGCGTCTCATGGAACTATGATGGAACACTAAACACCACGATTAGCCCGTTATATCAATCTATTCGACGCATTGAAAACAATAGCGTCCCCTTTGGTACCGCGAGGGAGACTCGAACTCCCACAACCTTTACGGTCGAGGGCTCTTAAGGCCCTTGTGTCTACCATTCCACCACCGCGGCATATTTAGTATTTTACGGTATTTGAGCCAGATATTCAACCGTGGTGCGGGGGAGTAATGCCTTCCGACTGCAAAGAATAATCCAAAAGCTTGATCATCTCATTTCTCCTATCCTCGCTATCCAACAATATACCCAATATTTTATGCCCGTCATAATCCAAATAGGTGACTAAACATAGCCCCGCCTCCGGTGTATAACCGGTTTTTAAACCCTTAACTCCCGGATAGGTGGAAATAAGATTGGTTTCATTGGTCATATCATATTCCTTGTGCGTGGCAGTTTGCGGAATATCGTAAGTGTAATTCTCACTAATATCAACCACTTGGGGAAAATTCTGCAGCATATAAGTGGTTATAACCAGCAAATCATAAGCTGTCGTGTATTGATCACCGTCACCTTCCAAACCGGTAGGATTGGTAAAATGCGTGTCGGTTAAACCTAAAGCCTGCGCCTTTTCATTCATGGCTTTAATAAACGCGCTTCTGCCGCCCTGATAATTACCGGCAAGAGTTTCTGCCGCGTCATTTCCGGAATTAAGAAATACGCCGTAAAGCAGTTCATTCAAAGATAAAATTTCTCCGCTGCTTAAACCCATACTGTCCTCTCCCACAATATCCGATGAATCAACCACGTATTTATCATCCGATTTTTTATTTTCCAAAGCGATAATTACCGTCATCAGCTTGGTCAAAGAGGCCATTGGCATACGCTCTTTGGGATTTTTAGACAACAAAGTTTTTCCTGTAGTTATGTCATACATCAAAATTGAATGAGAGGTAAATGTGTTATCTTCCGCCGCGCTGGCGCTGGTTTGGCTAAGAAAAGGCAACCAAAGATCAAGCATACGTACTTGTGGATTCTGGGCTAGGGTTAGAAAATTAGGCAAAGGAGACACATAGGAAGAAAGATAGGAGAATTTATTTAAGGGAAAAAAATACCAGCCGGCCAAAGTTAATAAACCGGTAAGCAGTAAAATACAAAATGTGATCAAAAAATGACGCATAATTAGCCGTGAATATTAGGATAGCATATTTAAACTCATGAATGAAGTGCTATAATTTCAGGTATGCAGAAAAAAGATTTGGTTATTTCTTTGATCAATTTCAACACCTTAGGCGTGCCGGTTCTCTCCAAGCATCTGACCGAACGCTACGTTACATTGGCCACAACGATTGAGCAGCATACGGATGCGGACATTTTAACTTTTCAGGAAGTTCATACTTACGTTCATCTGCAGCTTTTACGCAAATTATTACCACATTTTCCTTATGTTATTTATAAAAAATTTATTTACGGACCCAAAGGCGGATTGGTAATTTTCTCCAAAATTCCGATTGAAACTAAACAATTTAACCAATTCAGTAAAAGAGGAAACATCCGTAACCGAACATTCTACGCGAGTTTAGTACGAACCGGCACCTTAGCCTGCAAATTAAAAGATTATCCCGTCTATATTCTTAATTCTTATTTCACTACCAATCCCAATAATACCTGGATCATAACCAATCCTTTTTCGAAAATTCAGGAAACACAAATTCGCGACCTGGCAAATCTTATAAAAAAATTAAAGCAGAATAATGATGTAATTATTGTTACCGGTGATTTTAACTTTACCAAAACTTCATCTTCTTATGAATTATTTACCTCATTAACGCAAACCGAAGATGTATTTAAGACATTTTCTTTGCCTACATATTTATTTGAACGCAAAATGCTTAAATTTGCCTGGCATGTCAAACTTCTTGACAGATTATTTGTCATAAACGCGAAAGAATCGGGACAAGTGGACTTTGTATTTCTTTCAGCCGACAAACAAAAGGTAAATGTTAAAGAAAAAAATTATATTTTTGCTGAAAAAATGAAATTGTTTAACGGTAAGGAAAGTTATCTATCCGATCATCTTGGTCTTTACGCAAAACTAGAGATTCATGTATAATGATTAAATAATCCAATAAACGAATGAATTTCTTATACGCATTTATTCTCTCCGCAGTCGAAGGTATAACCGAATTTCTGCCTATTTCTTCCACCGGACACTTAATTCTCACATCTTATCTTTTGCAAATTAAGGAAACGGATTTTGTGACCACGTTTCAAATTGTAATTCAAGTCGGAGCGATATTTGCCGTGGTATTTCTTTATTGGAAAGAATTTATAAAAGGAAAAGAAATCTGGTTGAGAATTTTGGCAGCTTTTCTACCCACTGCAATAGTAGGCTATGTGCTTTTTAAATTTATAAAAACAGTCTTGCTTGGCAGTGTACCGACTGTTTTATGGTCTTTATTTATCGGCGGAATTGTTTTGATTCTTTTGGAAATGTATATAAAAAAGAAAGAGTTGCCGATTAAAAAAATCGAGCAAATGACTTATTTCCAAGCCTTTTTGGTGGGCGTATCGCAATCATTCTCAGTTATTCCCGGAGTTTCCAGATCCGGCGCGACCATTTTCGGAGCGCTGCTGCAGGGAATAAATAGAGAAACTGCGGTTGAATTTTCTTTTTTATTGGCAGTACCGACGATGATTGCGGCTACCGGACTGGATTTGGTCAAGTCAAACTTTTCTTTTACAACAGGGGAAATTATGCTGTTAATTTTCGGTGTAATTGTCTCGTTTTTAACTGCCTTAGCTGCTGTTAAACTTTTCGTCACTTACATCAGTAAACATACTTTCATCGCTTTCGCGGTTTACCGCATACTATTGGCAGTGGTTTTCTTCCTCTTTTTCTATCGATAAACCTCGAAATCATTAACTTACAACCAAATAATTATAACTTCTAATTAAACTCTGTCATCCATAATCTAAGTTCATATTGACGAATAACTGAGAATGGTAAAACATAATTCAGAAAATTGCGTGAATTCTCTTTTCCTAAAATCCAAGCAATAGAATCATTTCGAGCTAAATATTTAGTATCATTTAGTATATATTCTTGACCTTCTTGCATTTCAACAGAAATGCTGCCTCCAAATCTCTTTTGCAAAACTTCAACTAGTTGTTGATGCGATAAATTAAATTTTAGCCCAGGATATTTCAGATGAGAATTTTGTCTGGAATCTAAAAAATATACTTTTCTTATTCTAGCATCAGTTATTCCGCCAATAAAATCATCTATTTTTACCAATTCGTCATACCTTCCTTCTGGCACGTCTGACCTTTCATGTGGATTTAAAGATTTATATCTTTCATATACCCCTAATCGTTCTCTATTTGATTGAGCCGCACCCCAACTTACAAACAGATTAATCATCTCTCTTCGCGAGGGAGCGAATGATTCCATAAGTTCGGCTATTTTGGAGGCTCGTTCACCCGTAATACGCCATTGAGATGAACCTCCACGAGAATGACCAATACTGCCTCCAAATAACCTTTTTAAGCGTGTAAGTGTAGCAAATGAATTATCATTATAGCTAATACCGGGCCTTGCGTTATATGGTTCATTATTCTTTTTATCTAAAGTAAACCACATGGAACCAGCAGCTTCGAACATTCCTCCCCACCATTGTGAACGGATAGGTGATAAACGTTCTGCATTTTCTGTTACAATTCCAGCTTCAACCATAATGAGGTATTATAGTATGTAATAAACAATAAAACAAATGATAATTTGAAATAATCAACCTCATCAATATATCTTATAGTAAATACTATTGACAAAACATGCCATTGTAGCTATAATCACAATTCATCCCGCGTTTTATGTCTTTTATATCCAATATTCATCATCTAACTCATCTCGCGCGAAAACCGCTCAGACACGCTAAAAAATTTATCCAGCACTATCCGTATCGTGCTTTTTTTACCTCCTTGGGCATTCTTTTACTTTTAATTATTATCAGTAATATAATCAATAACTTAGGCAAGCAAACAACAACTCAATCTACAACCACAACACAAGTCCAGGTTTACCGGATCGGCGAAGCGCCGAAGGTGACTCTACAGGCAAAATTACAAAAATCGGGAGTAATTACAATTGTCGGACAAACCGCCGGAATTGTGCAGACTATCCATGTCCAGGAAGGCCAACAGGTAACCAAAGGTGATTGGCTGATTTCTTTATCGACCAATTATCAAGGCGGGGATGCCTTAGGACTACAATCTGAAATCGCCCAAAAACAAAACCAAATTACCAATGATACCTACCAAGATCAAAAAGATTTAATTCAAAAACAAAGAGATTTGGCAAATAATACACAATCCAACAATGACCAGCTGCGAAATCTGAACGCTATTGCCGCAACCGAATCAGCAAGTCTTGTCAATCAAGACCAGAGTATCTTAAATTCAATTAACGATCAGTTAACTACACTGCAAAATAATCAAACAAACAATGTCCCGCTGCCCACAGGTAGTACCCAGACCTATGACCAACTCATTCTGCAAGCCCAGGAGCTACAGGCCCAATATCAGGGAACTATTAATCAACTTAATCAACAACAAAACCAGCTTTCATATGAAGCCGATTCCAATCAACCGTTTACGCAATTACAATTAAATCAGCGCGATATTACGCTTAAACAGCTAGACATTCAGGATAAGACTCTCGATCTGAATCGTGATATTAGTAATTTGCAGCTGCAGCTGGCTTACGTAAATGAATCATTGATGCACCCGGCGGCTCCTTGCGATGGGGTAGTGGATAGAATTGACGTAAACTATGGTGATTCGGTTTCGCAGGGTACAACTCTAGCTTCTGTTTCCTGCAATTCACAAACTACAAAAGCAGTTGTTGAAGTACCAGTCAATTTGGCAAGTACAGTTTCAAGAGTTGAACCAACTATTATTCACTTGGGCAATAACGATATCACTGAAACTCCGGATTACGTTTCTCGTGATGCAACTGACGGTCAGATGTATACAGTGATCTATACTATACCGGACAAAGCGCAGCAGTATCTAACTAACGATTCATACGTCACCGCAGATGTACCGGTCGGTTTACCAAACACAGGAACAGCCGATCCTTATATTCCGCTTGATGCGGTCTACCAATCCCAAACTTCAGCTTATATTTTCAAAATTGTCAAAGGAAAAGTACAAAGTGAACAAATTAATTTAGGCAATGTCTACGGCCGCTATGTATCTGTAGATCAAGGCCTGCAGGACGGCGATCAAATCATCCTCGATCGTAACATCGTAGACGGAGAAAAAGTGACAGCCGATAAATAATAGACATTCCTTTGTCATTCTGGACTATCGGAACGCATGCAATGAGTTAGATCGCCTGCCTGACAGGCGTAAAGATCCAGAATCCAGTCATTATCTTTCTGGATTCCCGCTTTCGCGGGAATGACAGAATGGCGCGGGAATGACATTTACAACTATGCCAAAAATTAAATCATATCTTGGACAATTAAAGTTTGACCCGAGTCTTAAAGACAGTTTTATTGCAAAATATTTGCATAATCCGCGTCTGGTAATTTTGGTGGTGATGTTGGTGGTGCTTATAGGAAGTTTCAGTTTAAGCAATATCCCCAGAGTTTTAAATCCGAATGTAAATATTCCTTATGTTATCGTCACCACTGTACTTCCCGGCGCAGGACCGGCAGACGTTGAATCTTTGGTGACGATCCCGATTGAAGATTCTGTAACCGGCGTAGAAAATGTAAAAACTGTTACTTCCACTTCTGAGGATTCTACTTCGGTAGTAACGGTCGAATTTAATGACGGCACTGATCCGGACAAGGCCAGACAGGACGTACAATCGGCAGTGAACCAAGTTACAGGACTACCGACAGACGCGCAAACACCAACTGTGCAGAAAATTGATTTCCAAAATGTTCCGGTCTGGACATTTGTCGTAACCAGTAAATCCGATGAAGCCAGTCTGAATGTATTTGCCAAAATATTAAACGATAACCTAAAAAACGTCCAAACAGTTAAAAGCGTGGCTGTTTCCGGCTTAGATACTCAGGAAGTGGAAGTTGTAATTAAACCTTCAGCAATCACAACTTATCAATTAAATCCTACTCAAATTTCCCAGCTTATAAAAAGCGCGATCAGTTCATATCCTGCCGGCAACGTTCAGACCGGCACTTCAACATTCTCCTTCACGATCGATTCGGCCATAAATAACGTGGACGACATTCGCAATTTGGAATTGCAAATCAATGGCAAACCTGTCGCTCTGTCAAGTATTGCGGATGTTTATGAAAAAGCTCAACCAGGAGCGGCGCAGTCTTATTTGGCAACCAACAAAACGAAAATTACTCGCGGCGTTACTTTTAATGTCTATAAAACCAGCGCCGCCAGCATTGATCAGACAAACCATGACACAGAACAAGTGGTCAACGATACTTTAAAACAATATAATAATGACTTCTCAATTTCAACCGTACTTAATACATCGGAGCAAATCGATAAACAATTCAGTGATTTATATCGCGATTTTTCCATAACGGTTACTCTGGTTTTCTTGACTTTGTTTGTCTTTGTCGGACTGCGTCAAGCATTAGTCGCGCTTCTTTCAACGCCTTTAACATTTTTAATTACTTTTACCGTCATGAATTTAACCGGTATTCCGCTTTCTTTTATTGCCATATTCTCCTTACTTCTTTCCCTCGGTTTGCTGGTCGACGACACGATTGTGGTTATTTCTGCCATGACCGCTTATTTCAGAAGCGGGAAATTTAGCGGATTTGAGACAGGACTTCTGATTTGGAGAGATTTTCTCAAAGCAATCTCAACTACCACTATAACCACTGTTTGGGCATTTTTACCTTTGCTTCTTTCAACCGGTATAATCGGCGATTATATTAAAGCCATCCCGATTGTCGTTTCGGCGACACTCTTAGGCTCGTTTTTTGTCGCTATGTTTATCACCTTACCGGTTTTAATAATTATTCTCAGCCCCAATATTCCAAACAGAGTAAAAACAGCTGCCAAATTCGCTCTTTACGCAATTGTTATTTTCTTTATTTTCAGTATTCTTCCACAGGGGAGATTATATTTACTTGAGATACTGGCGGCAATTGGATTAATCATTATTTTATTCCTGACTCAAAGCAGTTTAGTGGAGGGGATAAAAAACTATCTTTTTCAAAAAACACATAATAACAAATTCGTACAAAGTATTCCGCGTTTTGTTGACCACGGAATAATTCAATTTGAAAGTGTTTCGGATAAATATAAAGAAATCATGTTTTCGGTTCTGGCCAGCAGTTCTACTCGCAAACGAATATTGATAATGGTCATCATATTTTCACTTTTCTCTTATCTTTTGTTGCCGCTGGGATTTGTGCAAAACGAATTTTTCCCCAATAGCGACGAGGATTCATTTAGTATGACACTGGAAATGCCGGCCGGAACTAATCTGCAAACCACAACCAATGAAGCGCTGCGTCTATTGGATAATGTCCGAAAAACTCCCAACATTCAATTTGTCTCACTCGACGTTGGTTCTTCCGGTTCATCGTCAATGGGCGGCAGTGGATCGTCGGGAGATAATTTAGCCACATTTTCTTTCGTTTTGCCGCCGGCTAACCAGCGAAAAGAAGGATCCATGGCACTCGCCCAAAAATTGCGGGATCAATTTGCCGGTTATAATACCGGTACTTTGCAGGTAGTGGAAGAAAGCAGCGGTCCGCCGGCCGGAGCCGATGTGCAAATTAAACTTTTCGGCAGTGATTTAACTACACTGGATACTTATGCCAACAAAATTGAAAATTATTTAAACACGCAGCCCGGGCTTACCAATATCGACAAATCGATTAAATCGGGAACCAGTAAAATCGTCTTCACTCCCGACAAAGCGAAAATGACGCAGTATGGTTTGACGCCGGATCAAATCGGTATATGGATTCGCCTTTTTGCCAGCGGCATGAAAGCCGATGATATTCAATTTGCGACCGATACCAATCAAAAAACCGATATAACAATTCGAATGAGCAATAACAGCGAATTTGTAGAAAATATCAACAGTATTCAAATTCCCACACAAAATGGAAATATTCCGCTTATTTCCCTGGGAACTCTGACTTTACAGCCTAATCCGACATTAATTACCCGGGAATCGGGGAAAAGAACGATATCGGTTACAGCATCGGTAAAACAAGGCTATTCAATTTCAAAAGCCAATGCGAACCTGGCTATATTTGCAAACAATAAACTTGATCTTCCCACAGGTTATTCCTGGGATACCGGCGGCGTTAACCAGCAAAATCAGGAATCTGTGACATCAATTTTACAGGCGATGTTACTTTCATTTCTATTAATTATTATTACTATGGTGGTTCAATTTAATTCATTCAGAAAAGCTTTAATCGTGATGCTGGTTATCCCGCTTTCCATATCGGGTGTATTTATTTTATTTGCGCTTACGAATACACCGTTGTCATTTCCGGCGCTGATCGGCGTTCTGGCACTATTTGGAATTGTGGTAAAAAATTCAATTCTAATCGTTGATAAAATTAACCAAAATTACCGGATGGGAATGGCGCATATCGAGGCTGTGGTTGATGCAGCCGCCAGCCGGCTTGAACCGATTGCCTTAACCTCATTTGCCACAATTACCGGTTTGATTCCGATTACGCTTTCAGATCCGCTCTGGAGAGGACTTGGGGGAGCGATTATCGCCGGCTTATCATTTTCAGGCACAATAATGTTATTTTTTATTCCCGTGGTTTATTATTATTGGTTCCGCAATGAAGAAGATAGCAACCCCGAATAAATTACTGTGTAAGAATTAGCTTAAGATACTTGACTCATCTTTAATTTTTGCTCTATTATAAAATTAACACATTAATTGTGGATTTTCATGGTAAAGAAGACTGCCCCAAAACGGTTAATAATAAATAATGATTCGACTATTTCCGGACTTGGTGTTTTTGCCCAAAAAAACAGTGTCTATTTATACTTTCGCTCCTCCAATGATCCTCCTGAAGTTTTCCATCCGGCAAAAAGCTCTGATGGATTTAATTTCAATAAAATTTCTAAAGACCTTTTTATAAAAAAAGGTTCATTTACGAAAGAAGAATTACGTTTTTGTCGGAATTTTCAAATTTCTAATCTTGGCAATCAATTTGTTTTAACTTACGTTTGGGATAATGGAAAGAAAAAATATATTGAAAAGGCTTGGTCTAAAGATTTGCAATCCTTCTCCTATGAAGGTTCAATGGAAGGATTGTCTGATGCCGGTTTAGTAGTTGATGATTATCTTTGGCAAAAACAACATCTTTACCTCGCTTCAAATTCTGAAATAAGCGCCTATATCTCCAAAGATCTTATTTCTTGGGAAAAATTCGGAGAAAAAATATTACAACCGAGAGAAAATCTATTTGACTCCGGCTGTTTAGAAATAGAAGGTGCTTTTAAAACAGAAAAGGGACTACTGCTTATTTACCACTCAAAAAATAAGAACGGCTATTCTGTCGGTACCGCGCTTTTGGATTTAAATGATCCAAAAACTGTGCTTTGGCGCTGCACAGAACCTATATGGACTACACCTACGGAATGGGAAGACAAAAAACCCACACCAGTTGGTGTAGTTTTGGTTGAGGGAAATTTGATCGGATACTGGCAAGTTGGCAGTGAGGAAATCTATTCCGCAATTTATGCTTTATACAAAATTTCAGACGGGCATTATTCCAAAGATATTTCGCTAAAACTCAAGCGTGTCAAAGAAAATCCGATTCTTTCTCCACAAAATGATAATGCTTGGGAAGCATTTAATACTTTTAACCCGGCAGCCGTTTATGATAATGGCATGGTACATCTTCTTTACCGGGCGCAGGGATATAATTATGTCTCGGTACTCGGTTACGCAAGCAGCCGCGACGGGGTCAATATTGATGAACGCTTGGACGAACCGGCTTATTTTCCGAGCGAACCATTCGAATATGTCGGGGAGAAAAAGCCCACACAGATTGCTCATTTTTACATGTCCGGAGGCGGGTACGGCGGTTGTGAAGATCCGCGTATGACTAGAATTGACGATCGCTATTATTTAACTTATGTAGCTTTTGACGGCTGTAATCCGCCGCGGATTGCTCTATCATCAATTGCGGTTGATGATTTTTTAAACCGCCGCTGGTTATGGGAAAAACCGGTATTAATTTCTCCACCCGATGTGGTAGATAAAAGTGCGGTCATTTTCCCAGAAAAAATTAATGGTAAATATGTCATTATGCACCGTATTTATCCTAATATTTTAATTGACTACGTGGATAGTTTGAATTTTGACGGGACAGCCTGGCTGGAGGGAAAATATAAAATTTCACCCAGAGCTAAAAGTTGGGATAGTAGAAAAATCGGCGCCGGCGCACCGCCTTTGAAAACCAAATACGGTTGGCTTTTGATTTACCAATCGGTAGGTGAGCAAGATTCCGGAAGGTATAAAATCGGCGCAATGCTTTTGGATTTGAAAGACCCAACCAAAGTGATTGCCCGCTGTCAGTCACCGATTCTTGAACCGGAAGAATCTTATGAGAATGAAGGCTTTAAAGCCGGTGTGATTTATCCTTGCGGCGCGGTAATTATCGGAGAAACGCTTTACGTTTATTATGGCGGAGCCGATTCCTACGTTTGTGTGGCAACGACTAATCTGGAAGAATTCCTACAAGAGCTTTTACATTCGCAACTGGCTAAACTTACGACTCCGGTTTTGCAAAAAATATTCTAGAATATAAGCATGATACAAATTATCAGAAATTCTCAAAATCCCATTTTAAAACCTAATTCGAATAATGCTTGGGAAGCTCAAGCTGTTTTTAACTGCAGTGTGGTTCATGATAATAACCAATATCACATGGTTTATCGAGCCATGTCCAATAATCAGGATCATTTGGGACGCCGTTTAAATTTATCTTCTATCGGTTATGCGCATTCAAACGACGGACAGCAATTCAAAGAACAACGTTTATTCATAAAACCGGAAGAGGATTGGGAAAAATTCGGCTGTGAAGATCCGAGAATTACGAAAATCGATGATGATTATTTCGTTTTTTATACTGCTCTTTCGGATTTTCCTTTCTATCCGGCAGCCATAAAAATAGGTATGGCAACATTTAAGGATTTTAATCAACCATTGGAAAAACATTTGGTTACGCCGTTTAATTCCAAAGCCATGGCCTTATTTCCACAGAAAATTAACGGCAAATACGCAGCCGTTTTAACGCCAAACACCGATATTCCGCCGGCAGTTATCGGTCTGGCATTGTTTGATAAAAAAGAAGATATTTGGTCACAAGCTTATTGGAGAAACTGGTACCAAACATTACCCCAACATACAATACCATTGAGTAGAATAAATTCCGATCAGTTGGAAGTCGGAGCGGCACCGTTACTGACCAATGAAGGCTGGCTATTTATCTATGCGCACATTCAGCATTATTACAACGAAAACCAAAGAGTCTTTGGCATTGAAGCCGTACTTTTAGATCATGACAATCCGTTAAAAATTCTTGCCAGAACCGAAAGACCGTTTTTTCTTCCTCAAACAGATTATGAAATTAACGGAATAATACCCAAGGTAATTTTTCCTTCCGGCGCACTTTTGGAAAACGATATAGTTTCTCTTTATTACGGAGCAGCAGATACGACCTGTTGTCTGGCCACATTTCCGCTGGATAGTTTACTAAAAGACATGAATAGACATTTTTCTGTAGCCTTGAAAGTCAATAAACCCTTACCTCATCCTATCTTAATGCCGATTAAAGATCATACCTGGGAAGCCAAGGCTGTACTCAATCCGGCAGCCCTTTGTGAAAACAATACCATTCATCTTATTTATCGGGCTATGGGTAATGATAATACTTCGGTTTTTGGCTATGCAAGTTCAAATGACGGCTTAAAGATTACATCCCGCAGTGAAATGCCGATTTATGTGCCGCGCGCCGAATTTGAAAACAAGAAAAATCCCGGCGGTAATTCGGGTTGTGAAGATCCAAGAATTACCAAATTAGACGACAAATTATATATGTGCTATACGGCTTATGATGGTGTGAATCCGCCAAGAGTAGCGTTAACATCAATTACTCTCACCGACTTTTTGGAAAATAAACAAAATTGGGTAGAACCGGTGTTAATTTCTCCGCCGGGAATAGATGATAAAGACGCGGCAATTTTTCCGGAAAAGATTAACGGTAAATACGTTATTTTACACCGAATTCAAAATTCAATTGTGCTAGACTTCGTTGATAATTTAGCTTTTGACGGAAAGCAAACCTGGCTGCGCAGTATCTCTTATATTCCGCCTCGGGGTGATTCATGGGATAGTGAAAGAATCGGAATTTGTACACCTCCTATAAAAACACCTGACGGCTGGCTGCTTTTGTATCACGGTGTAAGTAAACTAAGTCATGAATACAGAGTTGGGGCAATGTTATTGGATCTAAATGATCCTAGCATTGTTATTTCACGCACACCCTGGCCAATCCTGGAACCGGAAGCACAATATGAAAGAGAAGGGGTTATTAGAAACGTTGTCTTTCCCTGCGGCGCTGTAATCAAGGAAGACACTATTTATATTTATTACGGTGGAGCGGACACAGTCGTTTGCGCGGCAACTATTTCTCTCTCAACACTTCTTAATTATCTTCAGGAAGTAAAAACCTATACAAAATAAATTAAGCTTCTTACTATAGCCTCTTGACAGTTAGATTAGTTTTACCGCAATATATATGTAGAGCTTGAAATAATTCAAATCTGAAAGGGGGTGTAATATGGCAAAAAAAGTAGCAAAAAAATCAAAAAAAGGTTGGATGCCGAATTCATTAGAAGATCCAGTACATAATCTTATCGGTTATGGTGTTTTATTAGTCATGGCAATCGTCGTTTTAATGATCGTGCTTCGAGTCACCGGTAACAGTTAATTGTTGATAAATTGTCTTTCATCAACTAACCGTTTACTGCTCGTTAAAAAAGCCTTTTAATCTATAAATAGAATTATTTGCATGACCAATCGATACGAAGTATCGTTTATTTTTTGTAATTAAAATAATAAAATAGATTAAAAGGAGTAGTGAAAGTAAAGCCAGCAAATTATTATTCGTTATATTGGAAATATTTGTTAATCCCAATACTGATTTGTGATGTGAGTTTTCAGATGGCTTGACAGGGATATTTTTTGTAGATGTAAATAATGTTCCGTTTCCTTTCACTGTAAATGAATTGTCAGCACTGGCACTTACGGAAGTGTCATTTTCTCCCGTAGTTCCACTTAAAACAGCGTGCAGCGAATATTCACCGGGTACTGTATTTTGGGCTAATACCAATCCTGTACTTAATTTAAATGCCACACCGGCACTTAGATCACCGATAGCAAAAGTAGGATCTCCTAGATCTTTTCCGTCTTTCATCAAATGCAGCGTCAGAGTCGCTCCGTAGACTTTCCCTGTACCGATATTTTTACCGGTTAAAAAAACGGTAACCGTATCACCCGGTAAAACATAGGCTCCTACATTATTTGCCTCAGATAAAGAAAGTGCTCCACCGTCTTCTTTCTGATTACTCGTAGAATCCGAACTTGTATCGTCCTGGGAATTGGAATCTGCCGAAGTAGAAGTGGGGGTAATAAATTCACTTGTTCCGCCGATATCGCCGTTTAATGTTCCAAAAATATTAATAAAACCGAAATATCCGAATGAGTTGATGAAACTTGAGTTTACGAAGTTAAAAAGCGAAACTTCCGATATCGCATTACCCGTATTAATGCTTCCGCTACTCGCGTTAACCGTATTTCCTCCTGTGTTCGCGATTGAAGTAATGTT
Organism: Patescibacteria group bacterium; assembly: GCA_035510695.1. Taxonomy (GTDB): domain Bacteria; phylum Patescibacteriota; class Microgenomatia; order Levybacterales; family UBA12049; genus DAIDHK01. The sequence continues at coordinate 26,638 of DATKGO010000064.1, forward strand.
ATTATTCACAATAGCTACATTGGACACGGCAGAATTATTATTACTGTTTGAAGGGTCGCTAGCGGTTCCTGAATCGGGATTAGATGTGTCAAGAGAAAGACTTGTTCCTCCGATTTGCGGACTTAAATCATTCCAGCCAAGAAAATTTCCGTTCCAGGTACCAAAAAGGTTAATATATAGTCCGCCGAAATTGATACCATAGACACTTGTATTCACTACGTTTAATAAATCAACTGCACTTGAAGCACTTCCGGTGGTTATACCTCCGCTTGTACTTGCTGAAGTCGTAGTCAAAGTATTCCCGCCTGTAGTTGCGCTGGAGTTAACTGTATTTGTCACAAGAGCTGTATTGTCTATAGTTGAGGGGATATTCGCATCCACAGACGCAGAGGACTGTGTGGAAAGATTATTTTCGGGAAGAATAATATTCCCATTTACGTTGCCAAAAATATTTATTGTAAGAATATGGATGGTCGAATTGATAATCGTAAAATTCACCTGATTTAACAGAGATGCCAATGAACAGGCTTCTCCGGTCGTAATAATCGCATTACCGGAACTATCGGTTATATTATTATTTCCACTGTTGGCGGTCGAAACAATCGTATTTGATAAATATGTATAGTTATTTACTCCCGTGAGCTCCACATTAATTTGCGGGTCGTTGGGATGCTGGGAAACTACGTCAGAGGCAATAGTGGAAGGTGATGATAAATTCAAATCACCATTTTGATCAACGAAGATATTGAGTGTTTGTTGAATGATCTGAGAATTTATGGAAGTTGTGTTCACCGTATTACTCGCGTCTACGCTAGAAGTAGCATCACCTGTCGTAACGCTTGAAGAACTTGGGCTTGCCGAAGAGTTTGAACTTCCGCTGCCGGATGTATTGTCCGAACTATTGTTTGCCGTTTGATTATTTGAATTATCAGATGGTGTAGGTGTATCGGCAGAAGGACTCGCGGCATCGGCATTATCATTTACGCTTGTATCAACAGTCGGAGTGGGTGTGTCGGACAGATTAGGATCGGTGGTTGGAGTGGGAGTTCCTGTATCGGTTGGTGTCAAGGTCGAAGTAGGGGAAGGAGTAAGAGTAGGCGAATCGGTAGGACTTGAAGTAGGTGCAGGAGTTGTCGTATCGGAAGGAGCCGAAGTAGGAGTTGACGTATCAGCAGGCGAAGGAGTCGATGTATCCTGTGCTACCGCAGGTGTGTCAGTGGGTACTGTCTGGGCATAAACCAACGGCGTTCTTTCTATACTGCCTGCAACAAGAAAAAATATTATTAAAAAAACAGTGAACGCTTTTTTAAATTTTTTATTTAAATTGAAAAATATCATACATAATTATTATTTATTTCTACTTTTTATATTTCGAACCTGGGGGAAAATAGTAATATTTAATTTTCCCCCAGGCATTTGAAACTCAGTGATTTATTAATCGCTGATTATTAAATTAAAATTGTAAACTGGTGTTTACAACGTTCACAACGGTACTGCTTGCATTAGCTGTCCCTGTACTGATCGAGCTAGATGCCGCTCCGCCGTTGGTCGCTCCGCCGTTGGATGTACTGGTTGTACCAGCACCACCCGTACCTGATCCGCCAGTGGCTGATCCGGTCGATGCATGATTACCACCTGCTGGATTAATTCCACCACCGAGTGTTAACGTGCCGGCTAGTGACGAATTATCTCCGGTATTGGCTGCTGTAGTTACATCGTTACTGACAAATGCAACATTAGCAGTCGTTGTTTTATTAACAGTTTTATTAAAACTGCCGGTATTTATATTTCCTGCCGGATGAGAATTAGCGAATGCAGCCGGTGTAACGGTTGCGAATAAGATAGCTGCTGATGCAGCTGTTACTCCTAATTTTTTAAACATATATTTGTTCACCTCCTTTCTTTTTTAAAATTAAATTAAAATAGATATTCAATCTTTCTAAATTTATTCAACAAAAAAAAGCATCTCTCTGAGCCAATGGCCCAAATAGATGCCTCCGTTTGCGGTCAGCAATTATTTTTTGTTTTAACTAAGCCAAACTATAAAGCTCTTATGTAAGAAAAATATGAAAGCTGAGTAAGCGCTTAAAAATAAAAATGAATTTTGGCTTAAAATTTTATCGGCTGCCGTTGACGAGGACGTTGGAAGATATAGTTTTTTTAATATTTCTCTCATTTATCTGTACCACTTTATGATCCTGGACTATAATTTCTACGCTGCCCCAGCCGCGGATATTTTTCAACGCGTCCACAATTTCGCTCACTAAACCGTCACTAATTTGGGTAATAGAATAATTATCCATGTGTTTATGTTGTAGGCACATTATCAAGTTAGGCCAAATGTTTTACATAAAAGCTGAGTAAGAAATCTGCAAGAAACCATTTTTATCGCCAATATTAAAACGTACTTTCTTCAAATAATAAGCAAATTAACCATATACTAAAAATTCTTTAGAATAAATGTGGCTATAAATATAAAAACTGCTGTAAATAAGTTGAGGTTACATCAATCGGTTCATACCTCATTACCCACGAATAGGTTCTGAAATGTTGGTCAGAGCCGGCTCAGTTTATAAGGCAAAATACAACCTTGCTTCACTATGATACAATAGATTCATGAAACAAAATATCGCAAACTATACAGTTGTTATTGAAAAAGAAAAGCGTCTTGGTACGAAAAAAGATTGCTATAGCGCTTTCGTGCCCATTCTGGGTATAGCAACAGACTCTGATACGTTAGAACAAGTTCAAAAAGATATTACTTCTCTTGTTCAATTCCATATTGAATCACTTGCAGAAGAAGGCGAGGAGATTCCTATAGAAAGTGGACAATCATTCATTACGAAAATAGAAGCACTTCTTCCTAAGAAGACGCAGCTTGCAATTTCATGAGTAATTTCCCTCAAGTAAAACCAACACTTTTGCTAAAATTTTTTCTCAAACAAGGCTTTACTATCTCTCGTCAAGTTGGATCTCATGCCAGATTAATACATGCTGATGGAAGAAAAATAACGATCGCAGTTCATAATAAACCAATCCCACTTGGAACACTCCAAGCAATTTTAAAGCAAGCAAATATGAATAAAGCAACATTTCTTAAGCTACACAAAAAATAAGCTAGTAAATCTGAATCAAGCACAAAGCAGCCAAATCTGCTATAATATGATTACAGCAGACTATAAGGCTGTTTTTTTATGGAAACACACGATTCACATCACATCAGAAATATTGCAGTAATAGCCCACGTTGACCATGGGAAGACCACTCTGGTCGATTTTTTGCTCAAACAAACTCACACCTTTCGTAATAATGAGGCTGAAATGCTGCAGACGACCATCCTTGACTCCAACCCCTTGGAACGTGAGCGGGGAATTACTATTTTAGCCAAAAATACGGCAATATTTTATGAGGATTATAAAATAAATATTATTGATACTCCAGGACATGCTGATTTCTCAGGAGAAGTGGAACGAACACTTAATATGGCAGACGGCGCGCTGCTTATCGTGGATGCTCAGGAAGGCCCCATGCCGCAGACCAAATTCGTCTTAAAAAAAGCTCTCGAGTTAAATTTAAAAATAATTGTAGTTATAAATAAAATTGACAAAGCTTTAGCCGATATTCCTAAAACATTGGAACATATTAACGATCTATTTTTGGAACTGGCCAATAATCCCGATCATTTGGATTTTCCGGTTTTATATGCCATTGGCCGGGAAGGCAAAGCTGCGGAAAAGCCGGAAGGTGTGAACGATAATTCAACCTTAGATCCAATCTTGAAGACAATTATTTCAACCATACCCGAACCGAAAATCGAACAAGGAGAATTTAGAATGATGGTTACCTCTCTGGATTTTGACTCTCATAAAGGAAAACATGTAATCGGCAGAATCGTGGCCGGTACGGCAAAAAAAGGTCAATCATTGGTAATACTGAAAGCAGACGGCAAAAAGCAAACAGCCAAAATTGACGGCTTAACCACTACCTATGGTCTCAAAAAAATTGAGGTTAATGAAGCAGTCGCAGGCGACATTGTGGATATTACCGGAGCAGGGGAATCGGAAATAGGCGATACGATTACCGATCCGAGCGTAACAGAAGCTTTGCCGAGAATTTCGGTTGAGGAACCGACAATTAAGATGACAATTGGAGCCAATACTTCGCCTTTTGCCGGCAGAGAAGGCAAATTTACCAATTCCAGACAAGTTTTGGAACGTCTACAGAAAGAATTGGAAACCAATGTCGGATTAAAACTGGCAGTCAGCGGAGATAAATTCGTTGTATCAGGCCGAGGCGAACTGCATTTGTCAATTTTAATCGAAACCATGCGCCGTGAAGGTTATGAATTTCAAGTCGGAAAACCGGAAGTCATTACCAAAATGGTAAACGGAGTTGAGATGGAACCGATTGAAAATTTGATTATCGATGTACCGGATGAATTTGTCGGCGCGGTCAGTGAAGAAATAGGCCGCCGCAAAGGCAGTATGACCAATATGGAGCCGGACCATAAAGGCAATACGCGCTTGGAATATCATATTCCTTCCAAAGCCTTAATCGGTCTTCGAAGTTTGCTTTTGACTAAAACCAAAGGCTCGGCTGTAATTAATACCATGTTTGAAAGATATGAACCTATTTCTCCTGCAGTGGCCAAACTTCGCAACGGTGCTTTAATCGCTTCGGAAGCAGGAGTTTGTTTGGGTTACGGTCTGCGAAACGCGCAAGAACGGGGAATTACTTTTATCGAACCGGGAGCCAATGTTTATGAAGGCATGATCATTGGTTTACACGCACGACCTGAGGATATTGAAGTAAACGTGACAAAAGAAAAAAAACAATCAAATATGCGTTCAAAAGGCGAGGGAGTAAAAATTGCTTTAACTCCGCCGACTGTTATGAGTTTGGAACAATGTCTGGATTTCTTGGAAGAAGATGAACTTTTGGAAGTTACACCGCTGAACTTGAGACTTCGAAAGAAATTTTTGACGAGAATCGACCGCGTCCGCGCCGACCGCAGCGCTTAAACCACCTACCGTCTTTCAATTGAAGTAAGTGGATAATTGTATTTACCTCTTCTATTTTGAAACACCGTCCGTTTTGGTGTTCTGGCTTTCTCCAAATCATGTCGTCTATCAAGAGCTATCTGGTCAAATTGTCTATTTATCACAGCTGCATATAACGGCTCTTCATTAATTTGTTGAATTGTGTTTTGTTTGAATGAAGTAAACCAAGTATAATCTTTAGTAACGAGCAAATCACCGGTCAACACATAGGCGATATTTGTTAAATTAAGAAAAAAATCAGGCATATCTTTTTTCTCCATATCTAATTCCGGAGTTAATTTCGGTAAATCTAAATTAACAGGTACAAACATACTACCTCGAGTCCATTCTTCACCAAAATAATCATTTAATTTAACTACCGCATGATCTAAAGCTTCCGGACTTGAAGATCCGATGAAGTATAATCCTGCTTGCTCCATCTGGGCTTTTGAAGGAGGAAGTTGGCTATCTACCACAATTCCAGCATCTTTAATACCTTCATTTTGGAGAATTTGTTGCACTTCATTACCCCTGGCGACTTGTTGTAACTTCGCAAAAGCACGCACTCTTTCCGGAGATAATCGAGCAGGTGGATGACTAAGCCGATCAACTTTTTTGAGGTCAATTGTTAAATCCTTTCCAGCGCTTAGCCGATCTGCGACAATATTGGCAGTACGCATTTCGTCCGGTTGCCAATCAGCCCTTCCATACAGCTCAAGCATTTGTCCATAAACTGTACCTTTTATTCCAAAGGCTTTTGCTAGTGCAGCTCTTCTTGCGAGAAAATTCCTTCGGAATGAACCTTCTTCATAATTTTCTGCCTCATATTTTTGTATCGCCATGCGTAAACGGGCTATAGAAAAGGGGATTTCTCCTTCAGGTTCTATAAAATCATCTTCTGGTCTAGACATACTATGCAGATTATATCACAAGCAAATTTAGCTTTTTCTTCGTGGTAATCTGAAGCAAAAACGGTCATGATAACGCAGTCCTTGGGCAATTCCGCCCATCATTACAGCCTTGACCACTAAAAGGGCAAGAAATCCTTCGGTAAAGGTTATAAAACCGGCAATTAAAGATAAAATCAGCCAATGATGAAACCAATAGGTTTTACTGCGGAAATGAATCCTGACATTGGGAAGAATTTCAATATTTTTATATTTAATGCGGGGAAGAGTGTGTTTGCGTTTTTGCGGATGGGAAAAAATCAGGAAAAATTGGTATCCCGCTATAAAGAAAAAACAGAAAAGTAATACTGTTTGCATAGCAATATGTAAAGATATGGTAAGAAATCTTGAGCTTTTTGTCAACCTCAACCCCATTGTGTTTGCAAAAAGAACAAATAATTAGGTACAATTAAGATATATTTTATGAAAATTGTCTATTTTACCGATATGTTTTTCCCGCAAATTAACGGCGTGATCACCTCCTTAGCGACCATAGCCTCAGCTTTAGCTAAAAACGGCCATGAAATATATATTTTTATTCCCAGACCGGGAAGGCATCAAAAAGTCAACTGGAGCGCACCCGGCGTAAAAATAGAAACACTACCCTCGCTACCGGGGCTTTTCTATCCCGATTTACGAGCGGCTTCTCCCATTTCTTTCAATCTTTTAACTAAACTACGGAAAATTGATCCCGATATTCTTCATTTTCAAACTCAATTTTTAGTCGGAGGAGGCAGCATATTTTTGGGTAAACTCCTAAGAAAACCGATTTTAGGCAGTTTTCATGGTTATATTATGGAACCCGAATATTTAAAACTCGCCAAGGTCGACCATATTAAAGGTTTGCCGACTATTCTCTGGACTTACAGTAAATGGTTTTACGATCAATGTGACGGAGTTTTAACTTTTGCCGAATCGGTAAAACGTGATCTGGTCGCGCATAAAATTAAGCGCCCAATTCAGGTTATTCCCAATACGATCAGTGAATCCTGTACTCAAAAATTACCGGATAAAAAAGTAGCCGAGCTTAAACAAACACTAAATCTGAAAAAAAATGTAATTTTATATGTCGGACGTGTATCTCCTGAAAAAAGCCTGGATGTTTTGGTTGATAGTTTCAGTAAAGTTATACAAAAACAGCCTGACACGAGCTTGCTTATTATTGGCGATGGACCTTGCCGTAAAAGTCTTGAGGAACAAGTGCTTAAACTTGGATTAACAAATAATGTCGTATTCACCGGCATTCTTTCAACTGAAAAGTTATTAACCGGCGGCTATTATCAGCTGGCCGATTTATTCGCCACCGCCAGCACTTCGGAAGTGCAGCCCGTATCAATTATTGAGGCCATGTATTTTGAGCTACCCATCGTGGGTGTCAATAAACGCGGAGTCGGAGACATGATCCGCGATTGCGGTTTACTGGCCAAACCCGGTAATACGAATCAACTAGCGCAGCACATGCTTGATGTTATTAATAAACCATCGCTTAAAACAACACTTAGTAATAAATCACAAAAAAAGTATGAAGCCGTATATAGTTTGGACAAGGTAGTTAAAGCTTATGAAGAATATTATAAAACATTTATCCCGGAAAACGAACCACGAAGGGGAAGCCTTAGTGCTAGAATTTTTCGTAAATTAACTTTCCGTTAGCTCCAATTTTATTTCTTAGCAAAAACATTGAGGACGCTGTGAATTACCGAGACGACCAAACTGAAGAGCAATGCCCACCAGAAACTGGCTACATGAAATCCCGGTACGAAATGCGCGGCAAGTAAAACCAAAAACGCGTTGATGATAAAAGTGAATAAACCAAGTGTCACTAAATTGATAGGTAAGGTTAAAACTACCAGAATAGGTTTAAGTATTGCGTTGATGACACCTAAAACCAAAGCCGCCCAAAGCGCTGTGGAAAAATTTTCCACTGTAACTCCGGGCAAAACGTAAGCCGCAAGAATAATAACAATCGCGTTAACTAGCCAGTTGGCCAAAAGCTCTACCATACTTGTATGGTAATAAAATTCAGCCCAAATTGCAAGATAAACTATGCAAGATAAACTATTTACTTCTTCTCTCATCTATTGTATTCTAAGTCTAAGATGAAGATAAAAAGCGTTCACGCTCGGCAAATCCTGGATTCCCGCGGTAATCCTACGATTGAGGCAGAAATTTTACTGGAAAATAATGTTTTGGGACGCGCAGCTGTTCCATCTGGTGCATCCACCGGCAGTCATGAAGCTCTGGAATTACGCGATAATGATCCTAAAATATATGGCGGCAAGGGTGTGCTAAAAGCCGTAAATAATGTAAACACAACTATTGCCCAAACGATTGTCGGAATGGACGCCGGTAACCAATCAGCTCTTGACCAGGAACTGCTCAAACTTGACGGAACGGAAAATAAATCCAACCTGGGAGCCAATGCAATTCTTGCGGTCTCTTTGGCAGTCGCGCATGCAGCGGCAAAAGAGCAGCGTCTACCATTATTTATGTATCTGCGCGAAGTAGCAGGAGTAACTGAAACGCCTTTGCTTCCTATGCCGATGATGAATATTATCAATGGCGGCAAACACGCGGTCGGTTCAACCGATATTCAGGAATTTATGATTGTACCAGCCAGCGCGCAAACATTCTCTCAGGCATTACAAATGGGAGCCGAAGTCTTTCACGCTTTGGAGAAGGTTTTGCAGGAAAAAGGTTATGCCACTACGGTCGGTGATGAAGGAGGATATGCTCCGCATCTTAAAAACGGAAATAAAGAAGCGCTTGATTTAATTTCCGAAGCAGTTGTAAAAGCAAATTACAAATTGGGTGAAGACGTAAAACTGGCTATAGATGTCGCCTCAAGCGAATTATTTTCCGATGGCAAATACAAGTTGCAAACTGAAAATAAAGAATTAACCAGTTCTGAAATAATAAACTGGTATGCAGAGCTGATAAAACAATATCCGATTATTTCTATCGAAGACGGATTGGATGAAAATGATTGGGACGGCTGGAAGGAAATGACACAAAAACTTGGAGAGCAAATTCAATTAGTCGGCGATGATTTGTTTGTCACCAATACGCAATTTCTGCAAAGAGGAATTGCTGAAAAATCGGCCAACACGATTTTAATTAAACTTAATCAGATCGGAACTATATCGGAAACAATTGCCGCTGTAAAAATGGCTGAAAAAGCGGGTTTTAAATCAATTATTTCTCATCGTTCAGGCGAAACGGAAGACACGACAATTAGTCATTTGGCGGTTGCTCTCTCAACCGGTCAAATCAAAACCGGTTCTCTCAGTAGAGGAGAAAGAATTGCCAAATATAATGAATTGTTGAGAATTGAAGAATTGCTCGGCTCAGATGCGCAGTTCAACACGTCATCCTGAATCCCGAACAAATTTAGGGACAAGTTTTATTTCAGGATCTTCAAAACTGTCATTCGCCAGCTGGCGAATCCATTAAAGAAGATTCCGAAACAAGTTCGGAATGACAAATAATATTTAATCAATTTTATGGCAACTCTCGTACTCGTTCGTCATGGAGAATCGGAATATAACGCCAAAGGTGTTTGGACCGGCTGGGATGATCCGGATTTATCAACAAAAGGTATCGATCAAGCTAATAATGCCGGCAAATTGTTAGAAGATATTCATATCGACTGCGTCTATACTTCGCAATTAAAAAGGACTGAAGAAACGTTGGGAGAAATTGCTAAAATATTACACAGAATTAACCTTTCGGTTATTCATGCCGCAGAATTAAATGAGAGAAATTACGGAATTTATACGGGCAAAAACAAATGGGAAATCGAAAAAGAGCTGGGAGAGGAAGAATTTAAGAAATTACGGAGGGGTTGGGATTATCCGATTCCGCAGGGAGAGTCATTAAAACAAGTTTATAAGCGCGCTGTTCCCTATTTTCAAGAACAAATCATTCCCAAATTGATTAGCGGAGAAAATGTTGCGATTATTTCTTCCGGCAACGCGCTACGGGCAATTGTAAAATATCTGGAAAACATTCCGGAAGAAAAAATACCTTTTCTGGAAATCGCGACAGGGGAAATTTATGTCTATCAAATGGACGAAAACGGGAAAATTGTAAGCAAAGAAATCAGAAAAGCTTAAAAAATCTAAGCAAGCTAAACAATACTTGCATAGATCTTGTATTATCTGCATAGGTTTATATGATTATACAACTAAAAAAATTCGGAACAACTTTAGTTTCACGTCCTTCAGGAAAAGAAGCGTGGCTTGCATTTCAACCAACATTGAATCAAACCGCACCAGTTGAGGAAATTGTTGTAGATTTTGAAGGCGTTGTAGTATTGACTCCTTAATGGGCAGATGAATTCTTGACCCCGCTTCATGAAAAATATAAAGAAAGAGATAAACTTCCCTCGACCTTACGGTCGGGGTTTTAACTGATTTCAAACAAGGTTTGCCCTGTATCTTTTTTACCCTGATTTTCAATGTATCTCTTGATTACTGAGTCATTTATCCCTACTGTTGATGCAAAGTATCCTTCCGACCATACTGCGTCTGTTCCCCAATAGACTTGCTTGAGAAACGGGAATTTTTGCTTGAGCTCCCGTGCTGTGTTCTGTTTTATTATCCCTACTACTTTCCCAACGCTTATGGTTGGTGGTATTGATACTAACAGATGTATGTGATCTTTGTCATGATTTACTGTCTTTAATTTTATTAATGGATAGTGCTCTGTAACTTCTGCTAGTTTTATTGAGAAATAGGCAAAAATTCCCTCATTGAATATCGCTTTACGATATTTAGTAACTATGACTATGTGATAGTCACATTGATACACACAGTGGGATAAATGTATTAATTTCATCCCTCTTATTGTACCTCAAGTTAAAAAGATACAGGGTTCACTCCACCCCTCGACCTTACGGTCGGGGATCTAAGTTTGGCATTGTTAGACTACATAACATACATAATCCTTCAGTCGAGGCAACTTTGGCAATACTTGGAAAATATACATTTCCTAAATTGATTTTCGGTATTTAGGTAGTTAGTTTCACCAGGTGCATTTCAGTTCCAATAAACTGCCTGAGTCTATCTTCGTACTGACTGATGTTCTCAAAAAACTGTGTGATATCATTTTCAAACT